>JACMKG010000234.1 GCA_014380255.1 Prolixibacteraceae bacterium
CCGATAACCGGAGCTCCAACTTTCATAGCCATGTCCATTACCTTGCAAATCTTCAGTGCATAGGTTTCAGACAATGATCCTCCGAAAACAGTAAAGTCCTGTGCGTAAACATATACCACACGTCCATCAATGGTTCCCTGTCCGGTTACAACACCATCACCAAGGAACTTTGTTTTTTCCATCCCGAAGTTATCGCAACGATGGGTTACGAACATGTCGTACTCCTCGAAGCTACCTTCATCAAGTAATAACTCGATGCGTTCGCGGGCTGTTAATTTTCCTTTTTCATGCTGGGCGGCAATTCTTTTTTCTCCACCTCCGAGTTTTGCTTCAACGCGCAGGTCAATAAGTTTTTTTATTTTGTCTGGATTGTTCATGGGAAATATAGTTAGTTAGATTTATTTATCTGCACATAATTCAGTTAAAACTCCCAGCGTTGATTTAGGGTGAAGAAAGCCGATATTAAGCCCTTCAGCGCCCTTGCGGCTAGTTTTGTCGATGAGTTGAACACCGTTGGCAGCAACCTCGTTTAAAGCTTCATTTACGTTTTCTACAGCAAATGCCAAATGGTGAACGCCAGGTCCTTTCTTTTCAATAAACTTGCCGATCGGTCCTTCCGGGTCAGTTGACTCCAAAAGTTCAATTTTCGTTTGTCCTACTTTAAAAAAGGCAGTTTTTACTTTCTGGTCAGCTACCTCTTCAACAGCATAACATTTTAACCCTAAGATGTTTTCATAATAAGGTATTGCTTCTTCCAAGCTCTTAACTGCTATCCCAATGTGTTCAATATGTGTAATTTCCATCGCTAAAAAATATTTGATTTAATTGATAAATAATAAAACCCTCATTTTGGCTGCAAAAGTACATTTCAGAAACTTCTTTTCAACCAGTTTGCTCAATTATTCGAAAAGTTGACTGTGTGTTATATAACAGTAATCATATAATGAGCATTAAAATATTATGGATTAATTGATTATAAGCGTATTAGTTTTCTAATGAAACGTAGACGCTACAAATCTTTGTGGTCAATGTAAATTAATTGTAAATTAAAAAAGGCAGAATTTACATTCTGCCTTTTTTATATAAGTGAATTATTGATTACAATTTCTTAAAAAATGGAAGTGAGATCCGAAACGCTCAAATGCTGCTTTTTCCAAAGCTTCCCTGTGATCAGGATGTGCAATGGAAATCAACAGGCGGGCACGCTCCTGAAGGGCTTTACCATACAGGTTTACAGCACCCTGTTCGGTTACCACCCAATGAATGTTGGCACGTGTGCTTACCACCCCTGAACCTTCAATCAACGTTGGGCTGATCTTTGAAACTCCTTTGGTAGTTACTGAAGGAATGGCAATGATTGGTTTTCCGCCTTTTGAGTGACCGGCACCGCGGATGAAGTCAATCTGTCCACCTACTCCTGAATAATGCTTGATGCCGATTGAATCAGCACAAACCTGGCCTGAAAGGTCAATAGCCAGTGCAGAGTTAATGGCAGTAACTTTATCCAATTTACGGATCACGGCCACGTTGTTGGTATGAGCAACGTCCATCATGGCTACCAGTGGGTTGTCATCCACAAAATCATACAGTGCTTTGGTTCCCATCAGGAAGCAGGCAACCATTTTGCCTTTGTCAATGCTTTTGTGTTTTCCTGTAATAATTCCTTTTTCTACCAAAGGTAAGATACCATCAGAGAACATTTCAGAATGAACACCTAAATCTTTGTGGTTACCCAATTGAGCAAGTACAGCATTCGGTATACCACCGATACCCATTTGCAGACAGGCGCCATCTTCAACCAATCCAGCTACATTTTTACCGATAGCAATTTCCATATCGGACAGAGGAGCCAGTGCGTGAGCATACAACGGGATGTTGTCTTCCACAAAAATGTCAATCTGGTCAACATGAATCATGGCATCTCCCCAACAGCGGGGAACGTTTGGATTCACGGCAGCGATCACCACATCGGCACATTCAATAGCTGCCAACGAAGCGTCAACGGATGTTCCCAGTGAAACGAATCCATGTTTATCGGGAGGAGAAACCATTACCATGGCCACATTTACTTTCAGGTAGCCTTCGCGGATCAGTTTTTGAGTTTCGCTAAGGAATACAGGAATGTAATCAGCATAACCAGCCTGTGTTTGTTTACGCATGTTACCTGCCACAAAAAACTGTTCGCCCTGGAAGATTCCTTCAAATTCAGGATTGGCATAATCCACTTTGCCTTCAATGTGAATGTGCTGGATCTTTACATCACAAAGCTCACCGTTACGGCCTCTTTCAACCAATGGTTTAATCAAGGTATGGGGAGTAACCGCCACTGAACTTAAATGAACCCTGTCACCCGATTTCACTACTTTTACCGCTTCCTCAGGAGATACGTATTTGATTTGTTTCATTGTAATTATTTTGAAAAGATTGCTTATTTTTTTGATTGCAGGCAAATATAAATATTAAATGGCCAGTAGGCCTTGAAGGTGTTTTAATTTGAAAGGTATTAACTTAAATGATGTGGGTATGTAAAATTAGTGTTAACCATCATGCACCTGTAGTAAATGTATTTAATGACTAAAATCATGAATTCCCTTAACCGGCTGTCGTTTCATCTCCTAGGGTATTTTCCTCACGATCAGCTCCTGAAAAATAAGCATGGATACGCGGGTATCTAAATTGCTCATTTGTTAACACCCATCTGTTATTTACTTTTATCACAGTGTTAAATCTTAAATATTTATATTTGTGGCATTCATTTTTCAGTCGATAGATAAAAAAGGGCGGCTGGCTGCTAGCTGCTGGCAAGAATTGCTTCGATTAAAGGCAATATATGTTGAAAGCTGTATGTATTTGCTCCCGAGTAACTCGGGACCAGTTGCCAATAGCCAGCAGCTTGAATTAGATAATAACCATACTCCAAATATTCAAAGATGATATTATTCTTTAAAACTCCACAGAACACATTTATCGCATTAAGTTCAGTCGTGCATCCTGATCAGGCAGACATTCAGAAATTAACCTGGTTGTTTGGCGGGGCTGAAAAACTGGATAGTGAGGTTTTAAGTGGATGGTTTGTCGGTCCAAGAAAAGAAATGCTCACTCCATGGAGCACCAACGCGGTTGAAATAACCCAGAATATGGGGATGGAGGGAATCCTTCGAATAGAAGAATATGTGCAGGTGGAAGATGAGAGCGCCGGTTACGACCCTATGCTCAAAGCCTTGTATCACAACCTCGACCAGCACATCTTTACCATCGATAAAAAACCCGAGCCAATCCTTGCGATTAGTGACATTGCTGCCTACAACGAGCAGGAAGGCCTGGCGCTAAGCCCGGATGAAATTAACTACCTGAATTCAGTGTCTGAAAAGCTTGGCCGTAAGCTAACCGACGGTGAGGTATTCGGCTTCTCACAGGTAAACTCGGAACACTGCCGCCACAAAATATTCAACGGAACATTTATCATCGACGGGGTAGAGCAGGAGATGTCGCTTTTCCAGCTCATCAAAAAGACATCGCAGCAAAATCATAATTTCATCATCTCGGCCTACAAGGACAATTGCTCCTTTGTGCAGGGCCCGGTGGTTGAACAGTTTGCTCCAAAGACACAGGATAAACCCGACTTCTTTGAAGTGACAGATATCGAAACAGTGCTTTCACTGAAAGCGGAAACCCATAACTTTCCTACTACCGTTGAGCCTTTCAATGGCGCAGCTACCGGAACGGGGGGCGAGATACGCGACCGTATTGCAGGGGGTAAGGGCAGCCTTCCCATTGCGGGAACAGCTGTTTATATGACTTCTTATCCACGTACTGAAGATGCCCGCAGCTGGGAACAAAGCACTGAAGAGAGAGATTGGCTGTATCAGACTCCTGAAGAAATACTGATCAAGGCATCCAACGGTGCCAGCGATTTTGGTAATAAATTCGGACAGCCTATCATCACCGGTTCTGTTTTAACCTTTGAACATTTCGAGAATGACCGTAAGTATGGTTTCGACAAAGTGATCATGCTGGCCGGTGGTATTGGCTTTGGAAGCAAAAAGGACAGCCTGAAGGACGAACCTGTTAAAGGGGATAAAGTCGTGCTCTTGGGTGGTGATAACTACCGCATTGGAATGGGTGGAGGTGCTGTATCATCGGTAGCTACCGGCGAGTTTGAAAATGCCATCGAGCTCAATGCCGTTCAGCGTGCCAACCCCGAGATGCAGAAACGTGTTTACAACGCCATCCGTGCCTTAAGCGAATCAACAGATAATCCAATTATTACGGTACACGACCACGGGGCCGGCGGTCACCTGAACTGCCTCTCGGAACTGGTGGAAGCTACCGGTGGAAAAATTGATACTTCTAAATTACCTGTTGGCGACCCTACACTTTCACAAAAAGAGATTATAGGCAACGAGTCGCAGGAACGCATGGGCCTGGTGATGCACGAAAAGGATGTTCCGCTGCTTCAGCGCATTGCCGATCGTGAGCGTGCCCCCATGTACGTGATCGGAGAGGCAACCGGAGATATGCAGTTCATCTTTGAGAACTCGAAGACGGGCGAGAAAGCCATCGACTGGCAGTTATCCTACATGTTTGGTAAACCACCAAAGACGGTATTAACGGATACTACCCGTGAAGAAAGATTTGCAGAACTTGACTATGAAAAATCCAACATAGAGTCGTACCTGGAAGATGTGTTGCAACTTGAAGCAGTGGCCTGTAAAGACTGGCTCACCAACAAGGTGGATAGATCGGTTACGGGTCGTATAGCCAAGCAGCAGTGCGCGGGGCAGCTGCAGTTGCCTTTGAATAACGTGGGGGTGATTACCCTCGATTACCAGGGTGAAAAAGGACTGGCAACAACCATTGGTCACGCGCCGGTGGCTGCCATGATTGATGCTGAAGCGGGATCGGTGCTTTC
>JACMKG010000235.1 GCA_014380255.1 Prolixibacteraceae bacterium
ATAGAAGGAAGCTTTGGCAGCATCAAAATTACTTTCCTCCCAGTTATATTTTACCCTACTGGTTACATCATCAAATTCAGGCCAACTCAAATAACGCGGTATTTTAATGTAGGCATGATACTTTTCGCGTTGATCCAAGTATATATTCTCTGCAATTTCTTCGAGGGAGAAAAACTTGATAATCCTGATTTTCACCGTTTCATTCTTTACTTTCTTTGACTTATGCAAAAAATGAATGCCATTGGCTGAATACGATTGCTGAAGTTTTTCAAGCAAGTCATAATCCCTCAGATGTCTGACGCGCAAAACATTGTATTTTTCATCAAATATCTCCAGGAAACCTTTTCCGGCATCAAACGGAGCGTTGAAATCAGCCTGCACTTTATGCGAAGCCCTGATCAGATCCACCAGCGTATATTGCTCCTGCAGGGCCAGATACAGGTAAACAGGCTTTGCACTTAAAGGGGTGTCATAATAATAACCGGGGAATGGCCGTAAAGCCTCATAAACCAAAGTGCCGGGCATAATCTTGTTGTCAATGGTAAAGACAGTTTCATTTTTAGATAAAGTTCCAAAAACTTCAAATCGTTTGTTCTGTTCCATATGATTAGTTTTTAGGTTTGATTAATTTAGCCGCAAATTCACTTTGGTCTGAATGTCTACAAAATACGTAAATATTGAACATGTTGGTCAAATTTCATTGATTATTAATGAAAGATCCAGAAGAATCCGGCTGAGCGTAAAATCAGATGGCGAGATTGTTGTATCCATGCCACCCAATGCGCTTTACCGCGATGCTATCAGCTTTGTTCAATCAAAAGCAGACTGGATACGTAAACAACAAACCAAAGTGCATGCTGGTTTAACCATATTTGCCCCGGAAAGCTGTTTTAAAACCCGGTTTCATCAACTTACTATCACCAAAGGAAATACCGATAGGGTGTATAACCGGGTAGGCAATGGCATTATCCAGATTTTCATCCCCGATAAAGTGAACCACGAACTACCCAAGGTACAGGAATTTATCAAGAAAACCCTTATCGATGTGATGCGTTGGGAGGCTAAAATTTACCTTCCCAAACGGTTGAAGGAACTGGCAGATAAACATGGATTCAAATACCAGGAAGTAACCATAAAAAATACCAAGACGCGTTGGGGAAGCTGTTCCTTTACCAACAACATCAACCTTAACCTTCACCTGATGCGTGTGCCGGAGCACCTGATTGATTATGTACTCTTGCACGAACTGGCCCATACGGTGGTAAAGAACCACGGAGAGAAATTCTGGTTACTTTTGGAACATTGTTATCCCAACTGCCGCAAGGCCGACAAGGAAATGAATAATTACCGCACACAGACTTTTTAACGCCTGCTGGCACGACATAAAAACAACTGCTGAATGAATTGGAACCAACTTATATCAACGACCCGACTGGGACAGGAGCAACTTGCAACGGGCGAGAATAAACACAGCCGCACGCAGTTTCAACGCGACTATGACCGCATCATCTTCTCCTCCCCGTTTCGCAGGATGCAGAATAAAACACAGGTGTTTCCACTACCCGGAAGCGTTTTTGTACACAACAGACTAACGCACAGTCTCGAGGTTGCCAGTGTAGGCCGTTCCCTGGGCAGCATGTTTGTCGAAAAGGCTGAAAGTGAAAAGCAGCTTCCCGACAACCCTTTGTTTTATGAAATCGGCTCTGTGGTATCGGCTGCCTGTTTGGCTCACGATATGGGCAATCCTCCGTTTGGGCATTCGGGCGAAGATGCCATTGCCCAGTTCTTCAAAAAAAGCACTGAACCGCGCCTGCGGGCTGAACTGACGGATGCTGAATGGAAAGATTTTACCCAGTTTGACGGCAATGCCAATGCCTTCCGCCTGTTGGGCCACCAGTTTAACGGGCGAAGGGAAGGTGGGTTTGCACTCACTTACACCACCATGGCTTCAATCGTAAAATATCCTTTTGAATCGCTGCTCACCCATAAGCCCAAGTTTGGCTTTTTCAACTCTGAAAAGGCCATTTTCGCGCGTATTGCCGATGAATTGGGCCTTATTAAGCTAAGCTCCGACCCGGATAAATATTGCAGACACCCGCTGGTATTTCTGGTGGAGGCTGCCGATGATATTTGCTATCAGCTCATGGATCTGGAAGATGCTCATAAGCTCCGGATTCATAACTATGATTTAACGCGTGAGCTTTTCCTGAATTTCTTTGATCAGTATACGGAAGCCAAACAGATTGGCCGCATGAAGGAAACCCTTGACCTTGTCTCCGATCCCAACGAGCAGATTGCTTACCTGCGGGCCAGTGTAATTGGAAAGCTTGCCAGGGAATGCGTGAATTCTTTTTGGGAAAAACAGGAGGAGATTATGGAAGGCACTTTTCAAAAGCCGCTGATCGACCATGTTCAACCCACCACGCTGGCAGCCATTAAGCGAATCAAGGAAGTGAGCATCCAGAACATTTATAACGACCGCTCAGTGGTTGAAATTGAAATATCAGGCTACCAGATCATCGGTACCCTGTTGGAGGTGTTTGTGGAAGCTGTCCTGAATCCAAAGGAAGAAATCTCGAAGAAGATGATTCGCCTGATTCCGGCCCAATACAACGGAAATCATGGCACAACCTATGAAAAGATACAGGCAGTGGTTGACTTTGTTTCAGGGATGACGGACTTGTATGCCCTCGACCTTTACCGCAAAATCAAGGGAATCAACATCCCCGGGGTATAATGATCGATATATAGTAAGCGGCTGACTTGAAGTCAGCCGCTTACTAAAAGCAAAAATTACAGTTTCTGGATCACAATGTTTCTCCAGCTTACTTTAATGCCACCCCCGTCATGAATCTGCAGAGCAATAGAGCCTTTACCCTGCCCTATTTTTTCATCCTTCAGATTGGTCATCTCATGGCCGTTTAGCCACGTGATCACATGATCGCCTTTGACCTGGATTTTCATCTTGTTCCATTCCCCCATCTCCAGGAAACCTTCCTTCTCATCGGGAATCTGGTAAATCCAGCCCCGGCCATACGATTCGTAAATACCGCCGGTATCGTAGTTTGGCGGGGCAACTTCGACCTGCCAGCCTTTAATCTTGGTGCCGTCGATAGTTGATCTGAAAAAGACCCCGCTGTTGCCGTTGGCTTCCTGCTTAAATTCAAGTTCCAACACAAAGTCATCGTACCATTTATCGGTAGCCAGGTAGCCGTATTGCTTGTCGGGCCCGCTTTCACAGACCAACAGTCCATCTTGTACCATCCATTTTTCGGTACCGTAGACCTTCCAGCCGGAGAGGTCTTTGCCATTAAACAAAACTTCTTTAGGATTTTGAGCCTTTACTGCCATTGTTCCTACAACCAGAAAAGCGATCAGAAAAAGTGTTTTCATTATTTTTGTTTTTTTAAAAGGTATGTGAATCATATAAGGCTGATTAACACTTTCGATGTTCATCGCTCACTTACATGCTTGATTTTGTTATAAAGATACTATGAATAAATTTAAATTGAATAAAAGAATGAAAAATTGAATAGCTGTGGAATTTCACCCCATTTGAAACACTAAACTCCTCATAATATCAGTTCTGCCAGAAAAAAGCTTTCTTTTTCCCATTCCAACCCATTTTTATTGGTTTTCAAAATGTTAAGGCTGTAATGATTTACAGACCGCATCATAGTTGGATTACACAAATGATGAACAAAAGATATTTAAAATTAAACATTAAATATTCTTAATAAAGGTAAATATCAGGCAGATAAGCGGCTAATTCAACAACATTTTCACAATCTTTGCAGTTGAATTGAAGAAATAATTGACGGAGAAGAATATGATCGCGATATTTAAAATCATTCAGGTATTTTTACTGGCTACTGTAAAATTTGTTTTAACCTTTCCATATGCCCTTTTGATCGGATTAAATTTCCAGCAAACACTGATTTCGGTCACTTTGGGAGGTATCATAGGTTTCCTTTTCTTTTATCATTTCAGCGGTTTTGCCATCCGGCAATTTCATCACGTCAAAACATTTCTGTGGAAGCATAGCCCAATGGCCGTAAGGTTCCGTTATCGCCGCCTTATTGCCTGGCGCAAAGGCCAAACAGGTGAAAAGGTATTCACCAGACGAAACCGGATGATTGTGAAATTCAGGTCAAAATACGGATTGTTTGGAATTATTGTCGCTTCACCCATTATCCTGAGCCTGCCTATTGGAGCTTTTCTTCTGAACAAATACTATCCAAAGCACAAGATGGCCTTATCATACATGATTTTGTCCATTATCAGCTATGCGGCCATTTTTGCAGCCATAGCCGTTATTTTTCCCCATTGGATGAAGTAGCCGTTCTGTAGGTTTACGATAAAATCCGTCTCAACAGTTCAAGGTTTTTCAATATCAGGTCACGATCTGCCTCCTGCCAGTCGAGGTCGTTCCATTGATCCAGCAAAAACCACTGATAACCCACATGCTCGGTAAGGATCATCTCTCCTGAAATTACTTTGCACACAAAAGGCATCAGGCGAATAATCCCATTACCGTAATCAAATTCCACGCTTAAGAGCGGTTCCAGAATTTCAATCCCGATCATCAGCTCTTCTTCAATCTCGCGCACAATGCACTGTTCGGGGCTTTCGCGTAAATGAACCTTGCCCCCGGGAAATTCCCATTTCCATGGATGCTTGCTCTCAGGACCCCGCTGAACGGCCAGTATCCTGGATTCCGTTACTATGATGGCGCAACAAACTTCAATCATACCGGTTTTTGGATTGAACATGCAAAGTAGGCAAAAATAAGCCTGAAAACACAAAATCACCCGGGTTCACCTAAATGCAAATCCTGCATTTCAATGAAAAGCGAGGTTTGATGTCTTAGATTTGGCCGATCCATTAGGTTCAGTTATCTTTACTGCTCGTCAAATAATCGCCTTAAGGCCCTGTTGAAATGAAGGAATTGGCAGAAAATGAACTGGTGGAACTAATTAAGTCCTGGGAAAACCTGGCCCTGGTCGTTAAGCACATCGGCAACTATCCCGAGCACCTGGGTGCCTTGATGAAACTGGTTTTTGATGACAGCAACCCACGAAACTGGCGTGCAGCGTGGATGGTTGATAAAATACACGAACAACATCCTGATCTGATCATCCCCTACCTGCCGGCAATGACTGACTTTGTCCTGACTACCAAAAACGAGGGCAAGAAAAGGCACCTGCTCAAACTGATCAGCCTGCATGAAATCCCGGAAGATCAAATGGCCGTAATGCTCAACTACTGCATCGATGTGTTTACTTCACCCACTGAGCCGATAGCCGTACGTGCCCATGCCATGCAGGTACTCTTCAACATCGCCCAAAAAGAGCCTGACTTTGCCGGTGAACTGATCGAACTGATCCAAAATGAAATGGAACTGCACGGCTCTGCCGGAATAGCAGCAAGAGGGCGGCAGCTGATCAAAAAACTCATCCGGGTTACCCATACCGACCATACGTAAGAGCCGCTTTCCTTCAAACAAACAATTTCTTAAATTAACACCAAAACTTTGGTTGAATCCTGTCATGCCCGGACCATGCTCCCTGTTCATTTTGTGAGTTGTTCCGGATCAAGGGGAAATGCTGGGAAGCCTGTGTACGAATAACTAGCTTTGAGCCTTGAACAAGGGCCTGAACGGTATGGGATCAATTTTAAAAGGCAGATCAAGTGTTAAACACCCTGGTAACGACAAAAAAACTTGCTGTAGGATAAAAACTTCCTTGCTGGTCGTCCTTATCCCATGGCCTTAAAAACCCTTTGAGAGCATCTTTGAATCTGTTAAAAACGTACAGATCGCTCCCCCTCAAATAAAGGCATTTCCACCCAGTGATCATCCATTGGGCATTCACTGGACTTCCATTGCTTGAGATACTTTTTCGATGCTCATCTGATACCTTTCTGTAACCCTAGGTTACAGAAAGGTATCAGAAAGGTATCAGAAAAGTATCTCAAGCAATGGAAGTCAGAATAACAGATAAATGAAGTGAGAGGTAAGAGCAAAGAAACAGGAAAGTAAAAAAAGCAGTGCACCAATTGCTGTCCGCCAAAGCGGATAAACAGTCCTTTAGTTTATCTCTCTGTCTTTGAAAACTTTAATCAGGGAGATCAGAAGGAATCTGGAACAGGATCTCCGCAGGTTATACGCTTGATCCGTTATTTCTGAGTTCATCGACACAAAACAACACGTAAAAAACGTTAAATCAACATTTCTCTTAAAAAACTACTTCAAACAAGCAGTTGACCACCTTTGGATTGAGCTGTTGATTTATTCTCTTATCTTTGAACCCGGTAAGGAATAATGGTTCCAGAATTGTTCTTTATGATATAACAATGATTTTATCATGACTATAGATGTAAACAAGATACGTCGGGACTTCCCGATCCTGGATCAGCAGGTATACAACCGCCCGCTGGTTTATTTTGACAATGCAGCCACCACGCAAAGGCCCCAACAGGTGCTTGATGCGCTTACGCGTACCTATTCGGAATATTATGGGAATATCCACCG
>JACMKG010000236.1 GCA_014380255.1 Prolixibacteraceae bacterium
GTATTCGAGAATGACAGCCTCCGTTTTGTATATGTTGGAAAAGATAACCCGGTGAAACAAATCGTGTGGTTAGGTGATGAGAATGAAAATCATGTTTTGATTAAAAAAGGACTTAACGAAGGGGATGTGATTTGGCTTACTGAACCAAAAAATGCTGTCGAACTGAAGTACAAGGGTATTGAGATTTATGCCGAGATGAAAAAGGAAAAAGAAGATGCCAAAATTCAGGCTGATAAGGAAAGAGATGAATTAATGAAGAAACAACCGGAGTCACAGCCATTGGCGGCCTCAGGTGTTGTGCCAATCAAAGCTGCTCCCATAAAATGATCTCTTTCTAAATATTAAGACTATGATTTTTAAAAAATATTTTCATGATATAGTAATAGGTTTTGAAGCAATTATTGCCAATAAACTTAAATCTATTCTAACAGCACTGGGTATCATTTTTGGAGTGGCTGCCGTAATCAGTATGATGGCCATTGGTAATGGTGCCGAACAGGAAATCCTGGAACAGATAAAGATGGTAGGAGTCAATAATATCATCGTTACACCTACCCAGATATCAACCAATGGCACTGAAGAAAGTGAAACCGATCAGCCGGGAGGCAAAAAATTCTCCAAAGGATTGACATTGCTCGATTTGCAGGCTATACAGGAAATCGTTCCAACGATCGGGATGGTAAGTCCTGTCATCTCCTATAACTATTCAGCCGTTATTGATGGAAAAAGTAAACCCATTGCCCTGGAAGGAGTTAATTCTAGTTACTTCGCTATTTTTAATATAAAGTTACAATCGGGTACTGTCTTTACAAACCTCCATGCCGAGGCCGGGCAACCGGTTTGTATCATTGGTGATAATATCAAGACCGTATTTTTCAACCAGGAAAACCCGATAGGCAAGTCCATTAAGTGTGGGCAGATATGGCTGAAGATTATTGGTGTGATTGAACGTCGTGATTTTACTGCCTCTGCCTCTGACGAAATGGGAATCAGCAGTTCTGATAACAAAATATTTATTCCTGCACAAACCATATTGATGCGGTTTAAAAATCGTGGATTAATAAGGGCTGATGAAGTAGAAAAATCGAATGCCCGTCGCAGGATGATTATAGTGAGTGGGCAGGATGAAAAAACCCAGGCCGATGACAAAAATCCCAACCAGTTAGATAAGATCATTCTCCAGGTAAAAGAAACTGAACAGCTGGGTGCTACGGCCAATGTGATAAAAAAGTTGCTTTTAAGACGTCATTCCGATCTTTATGATTTTGAAGTGACTATCCCTGAATTGTTGCTCAAGCAACAACAACGAACCAAGAAAGTATTCAACATCGTGTTGGGAGCCATTGCTGGTATATCATTAATTGTTGGAGGTATTGGTATCATGAATATCATGCTTGCTTCGGTTATGGAGCGCATACGCGAAATTGGTACGCGACAGGCTATTGGGGCTTCCAGGAAAGATATTGTGGCTCAGTTTCTGGCCGAATCAACGCTCATCAGTATTTCAGGAGGTATTATCGGCATTATACTGGGAGTTGTTCTCTCTAAAATTATAACAGCCGTATTTGATATTAAAACCATCATCTCATTCTTTAGTATTTTCATTGCATTTGGCGTTTCAGCTCTCGTGGGAATCATGTTCGGATATATGCCTGCTAAACGGGCTGCTGAAAAAGATCCTGTAGAATCGTTACGTGCCTAACCAATATAAACCAACCAGAAAAATGAATAAAATAATAACTTTCCTGCTTATCCTCTTATCCGGATTTGGCCTTACAGTGAATGCGCAGCAGGAAACCTATAACTTGAGTCTTGATGAAGTGGTCAAACTAGGGGCCTTGAATTCGCTGGATGCTTTCAGGTATAAGAACATGTATCTCTCCAGTTACTGGGAATACCGCTATTTCAAAGCCGATAAATTGCCAAGTTTGAGCCTGGCCGCAACTCCCCTTGATTATAATCATTCACGTCAGCGTCAGTATAACATCAATACCAACAAGGATGAATATGTATTGCGTGATTACCTGAACTCGGAAGTGTCGATGCAGCTGAACCAGAAAATCGGATTAACCGGCGGTAGCCTTTTCCTGAATTCGGAACTTGGCATGTTGAATGATCTGGGGGGTGATAAATCCACCTCATTTCAGGCCACTCCAATCAGTATTGGATATTCTCAATCGTTAAACGGGTATAACTCGTTGAGATGGGAATCGAAAATTGAACCAATAAAATACGAAAAGGCCAAGAAGGAATTTATTCAAGCGCAGGAAGACCTTGCCATGAAATCGGCAGGTATGTTTTTTGATCTGGTAGAAGCACAGATTCAATTGAAAATTGCAGAAAACAGTTTATCCAATGCCGATACTTTGTATAAGATAGGCAAAGGCCGTTTCCAGGTTGGAACCGTTACCCAGGATGAGTTGCTGAACCTGGAGTTAAACCAGTTGAATGCTCTTCAGACACTCAGCCAGGCCAAACAGGATGTTGAACGTTACCAGTCAAGACTGAATTCATACCTGATGCTCGACAAGCAAACCAGGATTAACTGTGTAGTGCCCTCCCAGATTCCAGCCCTTCAGGTTAGGGCCGATGAAGCATTGGACCTAGCCTTGAAGAATAATCCTGACATTCTTGATCAACAGCAGCAGATGCTTGAACAAAACCGTGAAGTAGCAAAAGCCCGGTCAGAATCCGGATTAAGTACCACCCTGTTTGCAAGATATGGCCTTGACCAATCGGCCAAGGAAATTAATATGGTGTATGATAAGCCTGATCAAAGCCAAAGGGTGAGTGTGGGTCTGAATGTTCCAATCATTGACTGGGGCCGCAGAAAGGGACGAATGATGATGGTAGAATCAACGCGCGAGGTGGTAAATGCACGTATCAAGCAAGCGCGTATAGACTTCGAGCAAAATATATTTCAATCGGTCATGGAATTCAACCTTCAGGCCGAACAGGTACGAAATGCTGCCAAGGCCGATACTGTAGCTCAGAAAGGTTATGAGGTTACTTTCCAGCGTTTCCTGATAGGCAAAGTGGATGTGATTAAGCTCAATCTTGCACGCAATGATCGTGAATCAGCCAGAAAAGCCTATATCTTTGCTGTAAGAACATATTGGAATTACTACTATAGGCTGCGTATGCTTGCATTATTTGATTTTGTAAAAAGTGAAAGCCTAAGTGCTGAGTATGATAAAATTATTCAAAAGTAACGCCATGCTTAAAAATAGAAAATACCTTCTTATTGCCAGTTTAATCATACTGGTAGCCGTGGCTGTATTCTTTGTCTTTCGAATAAGTCCCGATGCTGAAAAAACATACAAGGTAAAGAAAGGTAACCTGGAATCGGTTGTCAACAGCAAAGGCGAAGTGAAAGGTGAAAAGTATACGGAAATTAATCTTCCTCCCGAAATCTGTAACCAGGAATTAAGAGTCTATCAACTTAAAATTGTTGATGTAATTCTGGAAGGCAAAGCAGTAAAAAAAGGCGATTACATTGCAAAACTCGATGAGAGCCAGATTATGAATATGATGCGTAATCAGATGCTTGATAAGGAAAAAACCGATTCTGATTTACGCAATGCCATTCTCGATTCAACGGTTACGCTCTCAAACAGGCGACAGAATATTATCAATGCCCTACTTGACATGGAATACCAGAAAATTGATCTGGAACAATCCAAGTATGAATCCGAAGCCTATCAGCGTAAGACTCAGATGAATTATCAAAAGGCTGAAATGGAGGTTGCTAAAATCAAGAGGGATTACTTATTGGAAAAAAACCGGCTGAAAATACAGGTAAGCCGTAACCAGGAAAAGGTCGACAGGCTGCAGCAACAGATTGAAAGCTATCAAAAAGCCATTGCAGCCACTACCATCAGGACTCCGGAAGATGGAATTGTGATGTTTGCTAAAGATTATACCGGCAAGCCTTATGGCAAAGACACGGAAATAAATATATGGCGTCCACTTATTGCCACTTTGCCTGATATGTCGAAGGTCATTACTGAAACTTATGTCAAGGAAATAGATATTTCCAAGATTCAGCTGAACGATAGTGTGCGCATTACTATTGATGCCCTTCCCGACAAAGTCTTTACCGGAAATATAATCAAAATCGCTACCATTGGTGAAGACCACAAGGATTTTGATATGAAAGCCTTTAAGATCATCATTCGTTTCGAAAGATCAGACAAAGATTTAAAACCAGGGATGACCTCCAACAACGACATTATAATTAGCACTGTCAAGGATCAGTTACTAGTTCCAGTTCAGGCTATTTTTACCCTCAACGGGAAAAAGATCGTTTATCTGAAACGGGATGGTATAATTACCGCTCAGCCTATTGAGCCTACGGTTGAAAATGAGCAGTTTGTAGCCGTTAATAAGGACTTAAAAGAAGGGGACATACTTTTGTTATACCAACCTGAAGAA
>JACMKG010000237.1 GCA_014380255.1 Prolixibacteraceae bacterium
CACCACTGCTTCCTGGAATTTATCCAGCGGAAGCTTGGCCATCATCGTTCCTTCGCTTGAATCCTGGAGCCTTTTGGCATTCTCATCCATGCGGAAGACGCGTATTTTACCATCTTTGCCCTTGAAGGCCTTCAGCCCTTCGAAGGCTTCCTGCCCGTAATGAATGCAGGTAGCGGCCATGTGCATATTCACATACTCGCTGTCGGATACTTCCAGTTCGCCCCATGCCCCATTGCTGTAGGTACAGCGTATATTGTAGTCGGTTTTCATGTAACCGAATGCCAGATTACTCCAATCAATGTTTTCCATAATTTAAAAAAATAGTTGCCCGTGAAGGCTGTTATAAAGGACTATAAATTAACGAAAAAAAATACTGAGATGAAAAGACTTATTGCATGGGCAATAAAATTTCTCTCTGGTTGGTAAAATAAACACATAGGCACATAGGGCACATAGAAAACGAAGGCAAAAGGAGAAAGGCAAAAGTGAAACCAGAGTATTGGTCCTATTGGCTTTTTTACTATTGTGTTCTATGTGTCTATGTGTTTATTTTACTTATCTACTACAGTTATTTCCAGGAAGTAGCCGTTGTGCTTGCGGATATTGAGTACACGGCCATCCGAAAAAATAAGGTACTGCCCTTTGATGCCGTGCAGCGTTCCTTCAATCACAGGGTCTTTATCAAAGGTCACAGAACTGATCTTTGAAGGGTAAGAAAGCACAGGATAAGTGATTTCCCATATCTTGTTATCCTCGTGCAGGTATTGCTGAAGCTCGGCAGGAAGCAGCATGTAGGCATTCGTTTTCTCTTCCAGCAGTTCCACCGCCTTCAGGGTGACATTTTGAAGCATGCCCCTCCAGTTGGTTTTATCGGCAAAAAAATTCTTCAGGAACACCTCAATAATTCCCGAGATATGGCGGTTGGGCGTACAGGCCAGGATAATGGCCTGGGTGGCTCCCTGATCGATCCACCGCCCCGGAACCTGGTGATGGCGCGTAACTCCTACTTTCAGCTCCCCCGAGACGGCCAAGTAGACGTAATGGCTGCACAGATCGTTTTCCTGGGCCCATTCCATATCACGGGCAATGCCCAGGTGCGCTTTCGAGAGTTCAGGACGCATGACCGTCTCGCTAGCCTCGGGCGCCTTTTGCAGACAGTTGTAACAGAAGCCTTGTGAGAAGGAGGTCTTGGTTTTTTTCCCACAGGAAATACAGTTGATCTGGCCTGTGAATGACAGCCGTATGTTTTTGCCTATTAACTCATTCATAGGCAGTTCTTCTGATCCCACCTGCAGAAAATAGCATACAGGATCAGCAAATTCAGAGCGCATTTTTATAATATTACCGGAAAGAAGCATTGTCAAGATTTTAAGAGCCCACAAAATACGAATTAGTTGGGTGAAAGAAAAACAAGAAAGAAGAAAATGGTTGGATGGTTGGATGGTTGAATGTTGAATGATGAGATGGTTGGATGGTTAAAAAGGTTTGAAGGGTTTGAAAAAAGGTTTGAAAAGTTGGCAGTAGCCTTGTAAGGCCACGATACATCGTGACCCTGAGGAAAAGCTTGTGAAGAGCATAAATAGTAAATTGTAAATCGTCTAATTGTAAATTGATTAAATTGTCTAATCGTAAATAATCTAACATATTGAACATTTGGTGGTTTTGATTGTTGACCAAACAATCTTTTATTGACAACCTTACACTAAATCAACAGCCATGATTTTAGGACTTCTCAAAGAAAAAGGCACAGAACAAAGGGTTGCGCTTCTGCCCGATGTGGTAGCCCAGCTGGTAAGTCGTAAAGTAGAAGTTTATGTACAGAAGAATGCCGGTGCGGCTGCCTTCCAAAGCGATCAGGCGTATGTGAATGCCGGAGCACAGATCTTTCCACGTGAAGTAATCATTCAAAAGGCCAACCTGCTGGTCCAGATAGGTGAACCCTCGCCCGAGCTGATTGATATGCTCAAAAGCGACCAGGTGTGGGTGAGCCAATACAATCCACTCCAGCATACTCATCTTGTAACCAAGTTTATCTCCCATAAGATTACCAGCTTCAGCATGGATTCCATACCCCGCACTTCCAGGGCGCAGTCCATGGATGTGCTCTCCTCGATGGCCACCGTGGCAGGCTATAAGGCTGTTTTGCAGGCAGCCTATGAACTACCTAATTTCTTTCCCATGTTTATGACCGCGGCAGGAACTATCCGCCCGGCTACGGTATTGATCCTGGGGGCAGGTGTTGCAGGATTGCAGGCCATAGCCATTGCCCGCAAGCTTGGGGCACAGGTACAGGCCTTTGATGTGCGCTCGGCGGTAAAGGAAGAAGTGATGAGCCTTGGGGCCAAGTTCGTGGAAGTGGAAGGGGCCAAGGAAGATGCCGCCGCCGGAGGTTATGCCGTTGAGCAGACCGAAGAATACAAGCAAAAACAGCAACAGGCCATTAATGATCATGCCGCCAAGGCGGATGTGATTATTTGTACAGCCCAGATACCAGGCAGAAAAGCGCCGGTGCTCATTCACCGAGAAACAGTTGAGAAGATGAAGCCCGGCTCGGTGATCATTGATCTGGCCGCCTCAACGGGTGGAAACTGCGAGGTGACTAAAGACAATGAAACGTACATCCACCAGGGGGTGAAGATCATTGGGCAGTCGAACTACCCTTCCCTGATGCCCGTGGATGCAAGCCGGATGTTTGGCAAGAACCTGTATAACTTTCTGCAACTGATCATTACTTCCGAAGGGGCGCTGAACCTGAATTTCGAAGACGATATTGTTAAGGGAACCTGTGTAACGCGCAATGGCGAGATCCTGAATGAACGTGTAAAAGCTGTCTTACAAATCTAAAACTACGCTCATGGAACAAATACTTGTTTACTTTTTCACTTATAAAGAGGCTATCTTCATCATCGCCCTGTCCATATTCCTGGGCATAGAAGTCATTTCCCATGTGCCCTCGGTGCTGCATACTCCTCTGATGTCGGGGGCCAATGCCATCAGCGGGGTAATTATAATCGGAGGGATCATCCTGGTGGGGCATACCGATGCGTCCAGACTATCGGCCCAACTCATTTTTGGAATACTGGCCATCATCTTTGCCACCCTTAACGTGGTGGGAGGCTTTGTTGTGACAGACCGTATGCTGGAGATGTTTAAACGCAAAAAGAAATAAGTGAAGCCATGAACCAAATAATAGGAAATTTAAATGGCGTCAATTTCACCCTCGGTGATACCCTGCTCGAACTGAGCTACCTGATAGCTGCCCTTCTTTTTGTTGTTGGCCTGAAATTATTAAGCCATCCCGAAACGGCCCGCAGAGGAAATTTCTATTCCGCGGCAGGTATGCTTTTGGCCATGATCACCACCATCCTGCTTCACAAGGACGGGCAAGGAAACGGCATTGCCATGACCAACGTGTGGATCATCCTGGCTGCCATTACCGTGGGTACGGTTATCGGATGGATCATCGCCCGGCGCATCCGCATGACAGCCATGCCCCAGCTGGTATCCTTCTACAATGCCACAGGGGGAGCAGCCTCTGCACTGGTTGCCCTGATGGAGTTCCCGGCAGTTGATATGAACAATAACCCGTTGGTTTTGGTCACCCTGTTGGGACTAATCATCGGGAGCATTACCTTCAGCGG
>JACMKG010000028.1 GCA_014380255.1 Prolixibacteraceae bacterium
CTGGGAAATCTCTTGAGAAGTCCCGTCCGTCGATTAGTTCAATACCCATGTTTTTTAGATAGTCATAACTGACTGTATTAAATCTGCATACCACCTGTTCATCGGGCGCTCCGCCTTCCCAGTTGGTCATGCCCCCTCCAAAGCTGACAAAAGGGATATGCCAGGACATGGAGGCATTTAAAATCTCAGGGTGTGCCAATATCCTGCTGCGCAATTGGTCGTAAGTGACACCCTTTGCTGAAACGGTCATTCGGGTATACAGCAGATTCTCTTTGGTGAATCCAACGTCTTTTTGAAACAGGTATCTGATTTGAAGCGAAAAAGCAATGGTCACAATAATGAGGAAAACAGATATGGCAAACTGGGAGAGAACCAGTACTTTTTTTAAACTGTATTTCCCGCTCTCTTTCCCGAAAACATCCCCTTTGAAAAGTGATATGATTTTGTGTGACGATAAAAATATAGCCGGATAGATGCCTGATAGCAAACCAATGCCTAAGGATAAGAGGGTTGTTATACCAATAAATTTCCAGTGATCCGTTAGGGTCAATTGCAGTTGTTTTTCAATGATGGAATTAAATACCGGGATAAATAGTTTTGCCAGTGCAAATGCTAAAATCAGTGCCAGTGTTGAAATAAATACCGTCTCACCCAGAAATTGAATAAGCAACTCCAGTCTGTTGCTTCCGCTTACTTTTTTCATCGCCACTTCTTTGCCCCTTGTGGAAGCATTGGCTGTGGTCAGGTTGATGTAATTAAATGCTGACATGATAAGGATGAAAATTCCTATCAGGCCAAATAAAAACAGCACTACGTAATAATCACCATGACCGTTGTAATCCAGATACACCATCTTCAACGGGCATAGCTGCAATTCTTCAAATTCAAGGCCTTTGAAAACAGTAAATACTTTGCTTATCTTGCTTTCAAGGTGCTTAACATCAACCCCGGGCTTCACTAAGGTAAACGTCATGCAATCGCCTGAAAAAGAGGAATTACGCTTTGTTCCGTTGATGTGAGCAAGTGTAGGAAATGAAATGATATAATCGGGCCGTATGCTTGTATTTTCAGGTAAGTTGCTGTATACGCCTACTACTTTCAGATCCACTTTCTTTTCAAGGCTGACGGTCTTTCCAAGCGCTTTTTCTGCGGGAAACAATTTATTAGCCATCGACTTTGAAAGCAATACTGAAAAGGGGTCTAATAAGGCGCCCTGGGGCGACCCTTCCACGAAGTGATATGTAAACACATCCAGATAACAACTATCAGCGTAAATGCCCAATTTGGAGTATACCTGCCGCTCTTTGGTCTCTGATAAATACTTGCCGGAGCTCTCCTGAATAACGGTGATCTTCTCGAATTCAGGGAACTGCTTTTCAAGTAATTGAGCGGTAATAGCCCTGGTATGCGGTGAGACATCATTTCCTCCAATGGCCTGCTTGGTATTCACCATTTGCTTTTGAACACGGTAAATACGATCATAGTGCTCATTGGTCTGATCCCATCCTAGTTCATACTGAATGAACAGACCAATGAGGATAAAGGCCGTAAAACCCAATGCCAGACCGAATACGTTTATGGCAGAATATACCTTGTGCTTCAGTATATTCCGTATGGAAATTTTCAAAATAGTACGTATCATGGGTTCAGCGGTTTAAAGTTATTGATGCTATGATTGTTATTCATTACGAAGGACTGAAGGACTGATGGACTGAATGACTGGCAGGGGCATGGGGCAGGAAGCATGGGTGACTGATCGCTGAATACTTTTTCCTGCAACTGACCACTGCGACTGCCAACTATCCGGTCTCCCTGCTCCCTGCTCCATGCCCCATGCTACTCATACCTCAGCGCTTCCACCGGGTTCCTCGTTGCTGCCTTCCAGCTCTGCCAGGATACTGTCAGCAAGGCAATACCCAATGCCAGCAATCCTGCAAGGGCAAAGATCCACCAGCTAAGATCAGTCTTATAGGCAAAGTTCTCCAGCCAATTGGTCATTGCATAGTATGAAATGGGAGTGGCAATTATGAAGGAAATAGCGACCCATTTTACAAAGTCATTGTTAAGCAAGGTGATGATTTCCCAGATGGTTGCCCCGTTCACTTTCCGTACCCCGATCTCCTTGATGCGCTGTTCGGAAGCATAAGTTGCCAGACCGAACAATCCAAGACAGGAAATCAATATGCCTAGTCCGGCAAAGTATTTCGACAATACGGATACCCTTTCTTCGGCAGCGTAAAGCTTCTGGAAGGCAGTATCCAAAAATTGATACTCGAAGGCGGATCCTGTGTTAAATGTAGTGTATAACTTTTTGATGGAAGCCAGGGTTTTAGCTTCTGTCCCTGCTTCAAGCTTTGCCATTATGCACACTGTCTTCTGAGGCATATAGGTGATGATCATCGGGTTGATTTTATGGCGCAAGGATTTGAAATGGAAATTCTTTGCAACCCCGATAATCTGTTTTTCTTCACCCCACAAGCGGATGGATTGTCCAACCGGATTTTTAAGTCCCATCATGTCTATCGCTTGCTGGTTCAGGATCACATTGTTCTTTTCATCACCATACTGTGAGGAAAAACTTCTTCCGTCCGCCATTTCTATTCCCAGTGTTTCAACCAGCCCTGCATCAGCATGTGTCATGTCAAAATTAACCTTGCTTTCAGCATCTTTCCCTGCCCAGTTAAGGTCGTAGGTTGAAATAGCAGTACCGGTAAGCTCTCCATTAATGGCCGAGGCGTTAACTACTCCCGGAATGTTTCTTATCTCGGTCAGAAACGCCTCTTGTTTCTGTGCGACATTGCCTTCTTTGGCAAAATAAATCACATGATCCTTTTCATATCCCATGTTAGTGTTCCTGATAAACTGGATTTGCTGATAGATCACCATCATCGAGGCAATCAGTACCACGGAGATTCCAAACTGAAAGACTACCAACCCTTTGCGGGCCCACAATTCGCCTATGGATGCTGTCATTTTGCCTTTGAGTACCAATGAAGGGCTAAACCCTGAAAGATATATGGCAGGGTACAGGCTGGTTAAGATTCCGGTTATCAAACAAATACCAAGGATCTTCAACATCAGGTCAGGATTCAGGAATAACTGAAGTTCTTTCCCTGTAAGCTGGTTAAACTGTGGCAGTAGAACAGAGGTAAGCATAATCGAAAGCAGCATGGCCAGCATGACTATAACCATTGCTTCAAAGGTAAATTGAACCGCCAGTGCTTTACGGCTGCTACCGGATACCTTCCGGATGCCTACCTCTTTAACGCGGCGGGTGGCCCTTGCCGTTGCCAGGTTTATAAAATTGATTCCCGCGATCAGCAATATGAAGATCGCGATGATCGAAAATAGCCTTACATATTCAATTCGTCCTCCTGCCTGTTTCCCATTGGTGAAATTCCCATGCAGATACTGGCTTGAATAAGGGATCGTAAACAGGCTTATATTGGATTGCCCGTTCTTCGATTTCAGGAAATCAGCCACATGGGTGTCGAGCTTTTTAATATCAGCCCCTGGATTTAATACCAGGTAAGTGTAAGGCGCATGATTTCCCCAGTGAATTTTCCGACCTACCGACTCCGAAAGGTTGAGCCAGCAGTCGAACGACAAAACGAAATCAAAGTGTGTGGTGGAATTGGCCGGTATGTCTTTAAATATACCTGAAATGACGGCTTGTTTTCTGGAATTAAGTATTTCCCACTCAACCGTTTTTCCAATGACGTTTTCGGTGGTGTTAAACAGCGATAGGGCCATTTTCTCTGAGATAACAATTGAATTAGTCTCTTTCAGAACCTGCCCTTGATTGCCTTCCAGGAGAGGATAGGAAAAGATATGAAAGAAATCGGGTTCTGCAAATTGGCCTGAAGCCTTTACCTGTTTATTATCGGCAGTAAAGATATTGAACTTCTCAAAATGGATGGAAGGCATTACAGCTGAAGCATACTGAATGTCAGATCGTTCCCCGGCCAGGGTTCTGGCAAGCAAATCCGGTGTCCAGGCTTGCGTGGTTATCCCTTCAGGCATTTGATGATTCTCCATTACCTGGTACAGATTCTTATCATTCTGATGAAACTTATCGACGCTTAATTCATCCGTTACCCATAGCAATATGAGAATGGCACAGGTGAAACCTGCCGATAAACCGACCAGGTTGATGAAAAAGGAACTCTTATTTCGGATTAAGTTCCTGAATATGAATCGTAATTGATATCTGATCATGACATGATTATTTAAAAGTAAATAGTATCTATTAGTATCTGATTGTTTCCTTGAGAACTGCTGAAGGATTGAAGGACTGATGGACTGAAGAATTGAAGGACTGGAATGGGGTATGGGTGACTGACCACTGCGACTGCAAACTCTCCCTGTCCCATGCCCCCTGCTCCCTGCTCTCTGCTATTCATACCTCAGTGCCTCTACCGGGTTCCTTGCCGCTGCCTTCCAGCTTTGCCAGCTTACTGTCAGCAAGGCAATTCCCAATGCCAGTAAACCTGCCAAGGCAAAGATCCACCAGCTCAAATCGGTCTTGTAGGCAAAGGATTCAAGCCAAAGGTGCATGGTAAACCAGGCGAGGGGAGTGGCAATAATAAAAGCCAGAAACACCCATCTTACAAAATCTTTATTTAGGAGTACCAATATTTCACCGATTTTGGCGCCATTTACTCTTCTGACACCGATCTCTTTGGTGCGGCGGGTAATGGTATAGGCTGAAAGGCTTAACAATCCTATACATGCAATAAATATGGCCAGCAGTGAAAACAACTGGAAGAATTGGGCAAATTGCCGGTCTTCCTGATATTGATTGTTAAAATAGTCACGAAGAAAAAAATAGCGGAGCGGATTTCCCGGAAACTGCTGGTTCCATGCTTTTTCGAGATAGGGGATAAGCCGGTCAAGCTTACCATTGTTCACTTTGACTGAAAAATACTGGTTCCATGGGGCATTGGAAAAAGCAATGGGCTGAGGCAACTGTTTCAGTGATCGTTGATTGAAATCATGGACAACACCAATGATATGCGCATTGCCCTGATCACCTGTCAGCTCTTTGCCAATAGCATCACTTGCGTCGGAAAACCCAAGGTATCTGACTGCCGATTCATTAAGGATCAGTTGGTTAATAGTCTTCTGAAAAGGAACTTCAAAGTTTCTGCCTGCCACCAGTTTCAAGCCATAAGTTTGTATGAAATCCTGGTCAATGCCTATCATCTCAATTTTCTTTTCCGTGTTAGTCCCGCTTACCAGTTTCCCATAAACTGGGTTCCAGGTTATTTCCCTGCCTGGTATACAACTGGAAACGGTCACGTTTTTAACTTCCGATTGCTCCAGCAATACGGATTTAAATGCCTGCAACTGATTGGTATAAGTTTGAACATTAATAGCCTGCGGGCCTTCAACGATAAGAACCTGATCCAGGTTAATGCCCAAATCCTGTTGCTGAACAAAGCGAAGCTGCCTGTTTATTAATATGGTTCCCGAAATGAGAATCACTGATACTGCAAACTGAAATACAACCATGGCATTCTTAAAGATGGCCATTTTATAAGAACCTGTCTGACCTTTGCCTTTTATTACCGAGGTGATATCGAAACTTGATAAATAATAAGCCGGTAAGAGTCCTGTAAGCATAACGGCGATAACCATCAATATTACTGAAAGCGAGGCAACAGTTATTAATTTAAGATGAATCAGACTACCAAAAAGCTGATGAAACACAGGCGCCAGAAAGAAAGCTGCCAGCACACTGATAATAATGGCTATCCCGTTGAGTAAAACTGCCTCTGTTACAAACTGACCTGCCAATTGCTGTTTCATCGCTCCCAATATTTTCCTTACTCCCACTTCAGCAGCGCGTTCCATCGCCTGGGAGGTAGTCATATTAATGTAATTGACATAGGCAATCAGCAATACCATCAGGGCAATGATGCCCAAAAATGTAATACTCCTTAAACTTCCATTGACAGACAATTCATTATTTAATGTAGAAGTCAGATGTATATCTCCCAGTTTGCGTAAGCTAAATTCTATCCGGAAATAGGCTTGTTTCATAAAATCGCCGATAAACTTTTCCGGCAGCTGCGGAATTTTGTTCTCCAGCAGTTTAACATCAGTGCCTGGTGCCAGACGTACATACGTATAAAAATAGGCACCAAACCATCCAGAATTGAACAACTTATTCTGATTGATAAGGTTTTGATAAGATAATAGGATTTGGAATTTTATATGTGAATTTGAAGGCGCATCTTTTGTTATGCCTCTCACATAGTACTTGTCTTTATTGTTTAAAGTGATTACTTTACCTATTGGATCGGCATTTCCAAAATAACGGACAGCAGCCGATTGTGAGAGCACTGCTGTATTAACGGCTAAAAGGGAAGTATCAGCATCTCCCTTCAACAGCGGGAAAGTGAAGATGGAGAAAAACGAAGGTTCGGCATAAAACATATCCGTTTCCTTAAAATGCACATCTCCATAAGTAATCACTCCTTCCACACGATTAAAGCGGGTATATTCCTTCACTTCCGGGAAATGACGTTTAAGCTCAGGACCAATAGCTGGAATCGCTGCAGCAGAATAAAGCTCGAGTTTCTCTTCTTCAAACAGTTTGAAATCGACCCGGTAAATATTTTCTTTATCCTGATGAAAGGTATCGAATGACATCTCTGATTGTATCCAGCAGACAATCAGGATAAATGCCGTGATACCTGTTATCAGTCCAAACAAGTTAAGAATGAAATTTCCTTTTTGAGAAAAAAGGTTTCGAACAGCTAGTTTAAGGTAGTTCTTGAACATATATCAATTGGTTTTTTAGTTATTCTTATTAATACCTGTGCGCTTCCACCGGATTCCGTATGGCTGCCTTCCAGGGCCCCTCTAAATCTCCCTGAAGGGGAGACTTAGTTCTACTATATTTGTTGCTTCCGTTCATTTTATCAACTGTTTTTCAAAATTCCTCCCCCGGGGAGGATAGGAGGGCTTTCTATTCATATCTCAGCGCCTCTACAGGGTTCCGTGTGGCTGCTTTCCAGCTCTGCCAACTTACAGTCAGCAGGGCTATGACAATGGCCATCAATCCTGCCAGGGCGAAGATCCACCAGCTTAGATCGGTCTTGTATGCAAAGTTCTCTAACCATTTGTGTGTGAAAAACCATGCGATGGGACAGGCCATCACGAAGGCAATCAGTACCCAGACCATGAAATCCTTGTTGAGCATGACCATCAATTCAAGGGCGGTGGCCCCGTTTACTTTCCTCACCCCGATTTCTTTCTTTCGTTGCAAGGCGATGAATGAGATGAGGCCGAAAAGCCCCAGGCAGCTGATAAAGATGGCTATCCCTGAAAAGATGCTGACCAGCCTGGATAGCTTCTTCTCGGCCTCATAAAAAGAGGCGATAGTCTGATCCATAAACTGGTATTCAAAGATACTTGCAGGGAACTGCCGGTTGAAGATGCTCTCTATTTGAGAAAGGGTCGTTCTGAAATCTGTAGAGGCCATCTTGATGGCAGCCATCTGTGCCCCTCGCGGATCATTAAATATCAATACGGGTGTAAGGTCTTCCCGAAGCGATAGGGCATGGAAATCCTTTACCACGCCTACAATTTGTGAATTGGAATCAAAAACAGTGATTGTCTTACCTATGGCTGCTTCCGGATCATTGATTTTCATTAATCGCAGAAGTGTTTCATTGACCACCACCTGATGCCATGCTGAATCAGAGTCGCGCAAGTCTCTGCCTGCAACCAGTGACAAACCGAATGTTTGGATATATGTTTGATCTGCCGGCCTCATCACCACAGGGATAAATGGAACTCCGGAACCAGGGAAGTTAAAGGCTCCTCTCCAGTTGCTGCCACTTGACGGGCTGTTTCCTGCCAGGCTGACATCCTTTATTCCTGCAATCTGTTCAAGTTGCCCCTGGAAAGCCTTCTTCTGAATGTGTGGCACGTCAGGCATCTGTATCATGACAATGGCTTCCTTGGAGAAACCCAGTGGCTGCGACTGGAAGAAGTTCAACTGCCTGACCACTACCAAGGTGCCTATGATCAGTACCAGGGAGATGACAAACTGAACGACAATCAAGCCGCGGCGAAGGGATAAGCCACCCAGCCATTTGGTGGTGCTAGTATGATTTGCCAATGCCTGCATGGGCTGAAAGCCCGAAAGAACAAGCGCGGGATAAAAGCCTGCCAGGAAAGTTACTACAACGGTAATAGCCAGAAGGAACAGGGGGACCAGCGGATCGCTGATCCAGTTCTCTGCCATCCTTAAATCCAGGATCTTCATAATGGCCGGGAAAAGAAAATGTCCAAGTGCTACTGTCAGGAGCAGTGAAACGACTGTCAGGAATAAGGTCTCACCCATAAAACGGCGGATAAGCAGGTATTTACCCGCACCCAATATTTTGCGCACACCCACTTCTTTGGATCGTCTGGTGGATTGTGCAGTGGCCAGATTGATGAAATTGATGCAGGCGATAAGGAGCAGAAAAAGTCCTACGGCCGATAAGCTGTAAATGGTAGTTTCAGTGGTGGTACGCCCATTATAATTCCCCAGCCGGGCGTCAAAATGTAGATCTTTTAGTGGCTGAAGCCGATAAACGCGCATGGAGGCCTCATCGGGCGTCATGTTTTTCTTAATCAAGGCCGGGAATTTAGCCTCTGTCTGCGATGCATCTGCCCCTTCTTTTAGTAAGATATAGTGATGCACTGACCATGAAACACTTACCCAGTCTGTGAATAGGCTTCCCCCAATGGCATTGGCGGTTGAAGAGGACAGTAATATCTTAAAAGGGAAATCGGTATTGTCAGGGAAATCCTTCATAATGCCCGTTAGCTTATAATCACCATTTTCGATGTTGATTACCCGTCCCAGCTGATCATGAACATTCGCTTCGTTAACGCCCAGCAGACGCCTTGCCACCGACTCGGTGAGCACAACGGAATAAGGGTCAGTGAGGGATTGCTGTGGATTTCCTGTTATCCATTCATAATCGAAGAGTTCAAAGAAAGCGGGAGAGACGAAGCCCATCCCGGTTTCCCGGTATACCTTATTGTCCAGCTTGATAATCCCGTTATTGAAGAAGTTTACTGTTGCTGACTCTTCCACCTCGGGGAAATCTTTTACAGCTTCACCAAGAGGGTAGGGGGCACAACCCAGCATATCACTGCCCTCGCCAAGGATGTTGGTCGTGATCCTGTAAATGCGGTCTGCTTTTGTATGGAAGGTGTCAAAAGACAACTCATATCGTATAATCAGAAACACCATCAGGCAGCAGGTCATTCCAAGGGTAAGCCCGATCATGTTAAGTAATGTATGTGCTTTGTTTCGCATAAGGCTGCGAAAGGCTGTCGTAAATATGTTGCTACGCATATATTGAATGATTTATGTGATTAATATATTGACTATTAGACGATTTACGATTTACTATTTCCGCTCTGAACATCGAATTAGCCTTTTCGTCCGCAACAGCATTTGCTCTTGGCACAACACCTTTCGCGGACGGTGGGGACGTTGTCATTGCATGTACTACTAAGGTTTAAAAATTTGCAAGATGGTTTCTATTGCAAGCCCTTTTCCCATTTCTTATTCTTTATTTTCTTTCTTGACCATTGGTTATTCATTATTCGACATTGGATATTTTATTAACGATTACCGATTTTAACCATCCAACCCTTTCAACAATTTAACCATCTAACCATTCAGCCATTTCCCTTTACCCCATTAATTCCGCAGGCAAATAGTAAATTGTAAATTGTCTAATAGTAAATGGCAATAAAGCACTGCCTACTGCAACTGCCCACTGACCACTGCTTTATCCCGCCATTTCTCCCATTCGCATCTTTACCTCTTCTGTGATCACTTGTCCGTCGAACAGATTAATCACCCTGTGGGCAAACTCTGAGTCATGCATCGAGTGAGTAACCATCACGATGGTGGTGCCTTCCCGGTTGAGTTCTGTGAGCAGGTTCATTACTTCCAACCCGTTTTTAGAGTCCAGGTTACCCGTAGGCTCATCAGCCAGGATAAGCTTCGGATTAGCCACTACAGCCCGTGCAATGGCCACACGCTGCTGCTGTCCGCCCGATAGCTGCTGGGGAAAATGATTCTTTCGGTGACTGATTTTCATCCTTTCCAGCACTTTCTCTACCATCTCCCGGCGCTCTTTTGCGCTCAACTTAAGGTAGATAAGGGGAAGTTCCACGTTTTCATACACGTTGAGCTCATCGATAAGGTTAAAGCTCTGGAATACGAACCCAATGTTGCCCTTGCGCAACAGGGTGCGGTTGCGTTCCTTGAAGCCGCCCACTTCCTGGTTGTCGAAATAATACTCGCCCGAGGTGGGATTGTCCAGCAACCCGATGATGTTTAGTAAAGTCGACTTGCCGCAGCCCGACGGGCCCATGATGGCTACAAATTCGCCCTTCTGAATGTGAAGGTTCACCTGGTTCAACGCACTGGTTTCAATCTCTTCCGTGCGAAACACTTTGTTAAGGTTAACTGTCTTGATCATATCTAGCTTTTTTGTAGAAAAGTGTAAAGCATAGCGATAACTTTACCTGTTCCTTGTTTTTTATTATCTTTTGTTGAACGCAATTGTAAATACTTATTCATTTCTTCCTTCTGCCAGGCTGTCCTGCAATCCTACTGCTTCTGTTCAATGCAGGCATCGGGTCCTGTGACTTCCAGTCGCAGTGTATATCCTGCCAAGCACCGGTAACGTCATGAAATAATTGACAATAAATATGTTGTTTTCCGCTCTATGCATTATTCCAGATCTTCCGTCCGCAACAACATTTGCTCTTTGTTTATCATCCTGCGCGGACGGGTGTCACCTCTGTTTTCATTAGCTACTAAGGTTAAAAAAAATTCAATAAGGTTCTTTTGCAAGCCCTTCTTTTCCACTTCCTTATTTCTTATTTTATGTTCCTTATTTCTTATTTTTTGTTGTTTCTATGGCCACGATGTATCGTGGCCTTACGGGCGTTCTGCATACTATCATCGATCCCGTTGGATGATGATCCTGCTTTTTTCCAACCCTTCAAACTTTTCTTCTAACCTTTTCAAACTCTTTTCTCAAACTCTTCCAACCCTTTTCCAACCCCTACCTGAAGCTCACCCTCTCATTCTCCCCAAACATCTCGTACCCCGAGGTGATCACCTTCTCGCCGGCATTCAGGCCTTCAAGCACTTCGTAGTACTGCGGGTTCTGCTTGCCAATGCGGATAGGGCGCTTAACAGCTTCCGTTTCATCTTCGTTAAGCACAAAGACCCATTGGCCGCCGGTACTCTGGAAGAAGCCCCCGCGAGGGATCATCAGTGCCTTCTGCGATTCACCCAATTCAAGTTTCACATGATAAGTCTGACCGGTACGCACATTCTCAGGCGATTGCCCTTCAAAGACCAGGTCAATCTTGAACTGCCCGTCACGTACATCCGGGTATA
>JACMKG010000238.1 GCA_014380255.1 Prolixibacteraceae bacterium
ACCTCCGGCCTTGCACCCCTTACCATGTGCGAGGCTAGCTCTATGATCAAAAGTCTGCGGTCGTATAAGATCATCAAAGGATATCGGGGAAAGAATGGGGTAAGTGAACGAAAATATGCCGAGATCATGGTACGCCTTTCCACCCTGTTGCGCTTTGCCGTGGAGATCAAGGAAATGGATATTAACCCCCTGATCGGCAATGGCGACAAGCTGGTAGCCGTGGATATAAGAATAAGGATTGAGAAGAAATTGTAAATTATAAATGTTGAATGTTGAATGGTTAGATGGTTAAATTGCTGGATGGTTAGATGGATGCTGTAGGGCCACGATACAGCGTGGCCGTCAAAATCAATAACAAAAAAAAGAAATAAGGAATAAGGAACATGAAATAAGGAAGTAAAAAAAAGCATCCTGTCCATTCCGTTACTTCAGTGCCTCTATCCGTATCAATCTCAAAAGGTGCGGAAAATACATGGATCAAGTGTAATAGGCAATGGATATCTGTAAATAAAACGTCGGGGACTGTACCGATTTTTGTGTATATGAATTGAAAGCTCTTCTTTTGATTGAACCTCCTTTGCCCGGATCCTGTTAAGGTTCCAAATTCCATGACCCCAAGCTCTATATTAACTCTATGTCAGGTCTATGAAGGGGCTAACTTTCGTTTTCAAAAGTATAGACCCAACATAGCGTTAACATAGAGCTTACATAGGGTTTGTGCCAATAACAATCACATGCAAGGCCTTTGTCTTTGCATGATTCATCCTTTTATCCACTGCTTTTAGTTCTTGATCCCTCAATCCCTCTGCTCTTGGAACTTGAACCTGGGAGCTTGGAACTCCTAGAAAAAACGAAGGCTAATAAACTTACGTTTATTAGCCTTTATGTAGTTGTAAAGATTAAATTTCTTAGCCTTTACCTTAATAGCAAATCAAAAACAATAAAATCCTAGTATTCTGATCTTCTGTTTCCACCTGTGCTACCACCTCTGTTGAAGCCACCGCCTGAGTTGCCTCCACGGTCACCTCCGCCACGATAGCCACCGCCACCGCCAGAGTTGCCTCCGCGGAAACCGCCACCACCTGCGTTGCCTCCACGGAAGCCACCACCTGAGTTGCCTCCACGGAAACCGCCACCTGCTGGACGACTACCTTCTTTTTTCTCTTCAGCTTTATTTACAACAATTGTCCGGCCTTCAATCTCAGCGTTATTCAGTTCATCAATTGCTTTTTTAGCTTCATCTTCATTTGTCATCTCTACAAAACCAAAGCCCTTAGATCTTCCAGTAGCTCTGTCTGTAATAATTTTTACGGAAGTTACTTCTCCGTATTCTTCAAAAATTTCCTGTAATTCGCTTTCCTCAATTTTAAAGGGAAGGCTGCCAACAAAAATGTTCATAATAACTGTTTAATTAATGGATAAATTATTCTTCAAAAATAGTTATATTTTAATTCAAAACACAAGATTGGAAATAAAATATTTCTCGGATTCGCATTTTTTAAGGTTTTTATTCTCCTAACGCAGAAATATTTACGACCGAATCATTTTCATTTCCCTTTCCCCGGGTTGTTAGCATTACAAAAGCTGTAAGAATATAAGCTTTACTTTATCTGATCAATGGCAATATTGCTTGGAAGATATAACCACTTTTAAAGATTTAAAGCATCCGTAAAATTAACAGGCCCTGTGTGTACTATTAAAACTGAGTCTAAATTACTGATTTCTATTTGAATTTACAAAAAATATCGACAACTTATAATTGCTTTATATTTATGCATTTCATCTTATATTCTGAAAGCATAAACTTATTTAAACTTACAGTTATCAACTTAGCGCATTTGATGGTTTGGATAAAACTTTTACTTTTGGCTCCAAATCTGGATAAAAGAGACTTAGAAAATTGAATTTTCTTTCTTCAGATAAATAAATGAATAGAAAATAAACCAGACTGATCAGGAAACTGTATCTCCGGAACGAGTGGTTTCCCGTTGAGCTCATAAAGCAACATATAATCTTGAGAACCTCTCTGTTAATGAAAAAATTATTCTTCTTAGTACTTGCCATCAATACGCTTGCAACAGTTGCACAGGATGCCAAACCCAAAGCGGTATCCATGGAATTTTATGGATTCGTGCGCTTTGAAACCTATTTTGATTCCTACAAAGGACTCAATGCGGCCAACGAAAACTTTTTTATTGTGCCCCTGTATGCCGGTACCGATGTCAATGGCAAACACATCAACCAGACCCCAACCTATAACTTTTCGTCCATGGCAACCCGGGTGGGTGTACGCATCAGTGGACCCGAGATCCTGAATGCCAAAACAACGGCCAACATCGAAACTGACTTTGCCGGCGACCTTGGAGCAAATCCTGCCATGTTTAGGGTACGGCAGGCCAACGCGGTTTTCAGCTGGACCACTTCTTCCCTTCTGATCGGCCAGACCTGGCATCCCTTCTGGAGCGGTAAGGTTTTCCCCACCGTAGGAGGACTGAACACCGGATCGCCATTCCAGCCCTTTAATCGCAGCCCGCAAATTAGGCTGGATTACAAGCTACATCCCAAGTTTATGGTATCAGGAGCTTTGGTATCAGAGTTTCAATATAAATCCTATGGATTTTCAAAGATTGATTCCATGTACCCCAAGGCCATGTCCTATGCCGATAAGAGCGATTTGTTTAACCGCCATGCGGCCATTCCTGAAATGGTGGCAAACCTCGAGTTGAACAGCAAAGGCTTTACCATCGGGGCAGGTGCCAGCCTTAAATTTATCAAGCCTACCTTATATACCGTTGGAATGGCACCGGGCAAAGACGTGAATAAATACGTCTCCGGTGAGTTGCTGCGTTCGGTTTCTTTTGTGGGGTATTCTCAATATGCCAAAAACAAGCTCGTGGTAAGGGCAAAGGCAGTTCTGGGCCAGAATATGACCCATCTGAATATACCCGGAGGCTATGGTGTCAAAACCCTTGATCCTTCAACCGGGGCGATGACTTACACACCCTATAATTCGTTCACAAGCTTTGTAAATGCTGTTTATGGAAGTAAATACCAGGCAGGCATCTTTGCCGGTTACATGCAGAACCTGGGAACAAAAGAGGCATTGCATAACTTTGGAACAGCCGGTTCACCCTCCGCTGTAACTTTGGGAATGATTCCTAACGTGGCTTCGGTCGCTCGGGTGGCACCAAGCTTTGCTCTTAATATCTCTAAACTGCGCCTTGTACTGGAGTATGAGCTTACCCAGGCTACCTTCGGAACTGGCACTATCGATACCATGGACGGACTTTACCAAAGCTCGGTAGATGTGACCAACCACAGAGGTAATTTGATGATGATGTATTCTTTCTAAAACAACCACTATGTACTGGGAAAAAGAACTTGAAACCCTGAATCGGGCAGACCTTGAAAAGCTTCAGGTCAAAAGGTTGAAAAACACCATTCAATCGGCGATCAATGCACCCTACTACAAGAATCTGTACCAGCAAAAGGGACTTTCAGCCGATTCGGTGAACTCGGTGTCCGACCTTCAGAAGTTGCCTTTTACAACCAAACAAGACCTGCGCGATAATTTTCCCTACGGTTTCCTCGGGTTGCCAACCAAAGAACTGATCCGCCTGCACAGTACCAGCGGAACGACTGGCAACCCAACGGTTATCTTTCACAACCGTCACGACATTGGTTCATGGGCCAACCTGATGGCCCGCTCGCTCTTTTGTGCGGGAGTGCGCGACACCGACGTCTTTCAGAACATCTGCGGCTATGGCCTGTTTACCGGGGGACTGGGCTTCCAGTACGGTATCGAGCGTCTGGGCTGTTTGAGCATCCCGGCCGGTGCAGGCAACAGCCCCCGGCAGATCAAGCTGATGCAGGATTACGGCACGACCGTCGCCCACGCTATACCAAGTTACCTGAACCGGCTCTATGAAGTTTTCCTCGAAGAAGGCCTGGACCCCAGAAAAGATACTAAATTGCATACTTTTGTAATCGGAGCCGAGCCACATACCGAAGAACAGCGCCGCAGAATAGAAGAGATGTTCGGGGTGAAGGCTTACAACTCCTTTGGACTGACCGAGATGAACGGACCGGGCGTGGCTTTTGAATGTACCTACCAGGACGGGCTGCATATCTGGGAAGATGCTTACCTGGTGGAAATTATCAATCCCGAGACCCTGGAGCCTGTAGCCGAAGGAGAAGTGGGAGAACTGGTGATGACCACCCTCGACCGGCAGGCCATGCCACTGATCCGCTACCGCACCAGGGACCTTACCCGCATACTGCCGGGCCGATGTGCTTGTGGACGTACCCACTACCGCCTCGACCGTATCACAGGACGCAGCGATGATATGTTCATTGTAAAGGGATGCAATATCTTCCCCATGCAGATTGAAGGCGTGCTGATGAAAATTCCTGAAGTAGGGGCCGACTACCTGATCACCCTGGATACGATCAACGGGAACGACGAAATGATTATTGAAGTGGAAGTTAAGAAAGACTGGTTCAATGG
>JACMKG010000239.1 GCA_014380255.1 Prolixibacteraceae bacterium
TACTGGACAATCTTAAAAGAAAACATTCATTACGTGACATTATCAATGCCATCTTTTATTTGCTTAAAACAGGATGCCAATGGCATATGATGCCAAGCGATTTTCCCAATTGGGATCTGGGTTATTACTATTTTACCAAATGAACGAACAACGGTATCATTGAACAGCTTCGCGACAAAATACGCTAAAAAAAAGAAAATATGAATCGCCAAGTTTAGCTTGTATTGACAGCCAGTCTGTTAAAACCAACAAATTGGATGGCAACTGTCGCGCATTTGATAGTGGCAAAATAATCAAAGCACGCAAGCGTCATATCAAATGCAATTGGCTTGCTGCTTGTTGAAAATGATTATCTGAGCTTGTAAAAAGTATTTCAAAATTTTAGACAGGCTACACGTCCATCCAACACTGTAACCAATAGTTGGTGTTGACCAACGGGTTGAATGGCATTGATCAACGCGTTGGAAAGTTTATATTTCCAGGCTACCCGATGAGTGGTTTTATCGATCGCCACTACCATTCCGCTGGTAGTTGGTACAAAAACCAGCTGCTCATTTTCGGTGATGGGTGATGGTGCAATTTCATAGCCTAGGCTGGCTTCACATTGCCAAACGACTGTCTGCTCGGATGAAGAGGAGGAAAATGCCAAAAAGTTTCCTTCTTTCATATTTTTGATATAGACCAGCTTTCCATCCTTCGAAATGCCAATGGATTCGCGGCAGGTATACTTTCCCGAGTCCCATATTTCAGCTCCAGTTTTAGCATCAAGTGCAGTCATGCGCTGATCGGGAGCCACCATAAATACTTTCCCGTTGGCAGCTACCGGCCAAACGGCAGCAGGAGAAAGCATGCGGTTGGCGTATTTCTCACGCTTCCACAGTAATTTACCGGATTGCTGATCAAGGGCATAGAACGCATTTCCCCACGAGCCAAAATAAACAGACCCCTGGTAAATGAGCGGTTTGGATTCCACAAAGTTTTTCACCTGATCGAACTGCCACTTCAGCCGCCCTGATTTCAGATCAATGGCCCTGAAAATTCCTTCGGATGACCCCAAATAGACCGTTTGCTGATCGATAGCAGGCGATGCCACGATTGCCCCGCCGGTTGCAAATTTCCACTGGAGTTGCCCTGTTTTAAGGCTTAAACAGTAAATGTTCCTGTCGGTTGATGCGCAAACCACCAGATGGCCGCTGATAGCCGGAGTGGAGTATATTTTCCCTGCTGTCGGGTAACGCCAGATTGTTTTCCCGGTGTTTTTTGTGACTGCCACAATTTCACCTTTGGCATTGGCATAAACAGCCCTATTTCCTGAAATGGCAATCCCGGTTCCAATATCGCTTTTATCCTGACATTGCCATTTTAACTTCACTTGTGGATACTTCTCATTTATCGAAAAATCAGGGCGGGGCCAGGTTGTGGTATCCTTGTGATAATTTTTCAATCCGACGGGTATTTTGCACCATACCGGGTTTGTTTTCAATCCCGGAGTTCGTTCAGCATAAAACAGGGTGTCTTTGGTCACAGAAACCACATTGTAACCTCCCATTTCATTTTTGGCCCGGAGATTTGAACGTCCCATCACTCCGGGAATGCCTTCAAAATTAAACAGTTTATTGCTGTGCCCGTGTCCAAGGATACTCACCTGCACATTTCTGGTTTTAAGCAGGTCAATCACCTGGTACCAATTGGAAAGCGATTCATCAAGGGGATAATGGTTGATAAATACAATAGGCTGACCGGGATTTTTCATGTTCGCCAAAACGGAGTCCAGAAATACCATTTGCTCCCGGGGAACCAGTCCTGGTGCCATGCGCATATTGGGGCCGCTGGCTGTACCAATGAAAAGGAATCCGTTTTTCTCAAACGAATAACCTTCAGCGCCCATAATCCTGACAAAATCGTTGTTGCCGCTTTCCGACCATTTCGAATCGTGGTTTCCCGGGGTGACATAACACGGTTTATGGAGCTTGTTGAGAATGGATTTGGCTTCAAGGAGCTCATCCCGGGAGCCAAATTCAGTCACATCGCCCGAAAGGATTACAAAATCAATATCGCCCTGGCCGTTAATGTCTTCCACTGTTCGCAAAAGATCTTCCGCCCCCGTGCTTCCGCCCACATGCGTATCGGTAACATGGGCAAACCGGAAAGTCTGGGCCTGTGCCTGAAGAACCAGGCAAAAGGTAAGGAAAAAGAAAAATAACTGTTTCATGAATTGTTTTTAAATACTCAGCGGATGACGTTGAGTCACCCGCTGAGTTAAAATCAATTTAAGCCAACTACCAGCCAGGAGTTTGGGTTAAAGTATAACCTTTATCCTTGTAGTCGTTCACCTGGGTATTTCCTACCGGCGCCAAATAAACCCGTTCAGTAAAGGCATCCCTGTTGGAAATGTTTTCAGGAACATAGTAACCGACCATGGCAGCGGCATTTGTTCCGGAATAGGTAACAACTGTACCGTCAGCCTTTTTAACCTTCAGCTTGTTTACTTTTGAAGCAACCAGCCATTCGGGATATTCAGCCTGGAAATTAATCCATAAGCCAAGCATGTTATCAGGATCGGTATTCTTCATATAATCGATCTTTTTCCATCGTTTGATATCCATTAAACGAGTGTGCTCGAATACAAACTCCATGCGGCGTTCACGGCGGATTTCCCAAATCAGGGCAGGTACATCGGCATCGCGGTCGGGGTCATCAGGAAGACTTGCCAAAGCTAAAGGAGCTGTCTTTTTAATCCCTTTTGCCAGTGCTGTTGCATCCAAAGGACGGTTACGAATTGCATTAATTGAAGCATCGATATCGGCCTGAGTTACGGCTGCTCCGCCCATGGTGGCCAGTTCAGCTTTAGCTTCCACCCAGTTCAAAACAACTTCTGCCAAACGCATGACAGGGGCATCGTTGGTGTTTGTACTCGATCCGTACATGGGAGGGTATGGGCCCGGATAAAGTTTCACTCCATCGCGGTCAATGAATTTACATGCATAAAGTAACGTACTCGATTCTTTCTTGGGGGCATCCCAGAAAGTAGCTTCAAAACGAGGGTCACGCGTTGCAACCATGTTCTTAATATCCAGTTTGTCCGCATTTGCAACAGTGGATAATTTATAAGGTTTTCCATCGGTACATACAAATGCCTTGGCCAATTTTAAGTTTGGCGCCGGAGCCTGGCTTTCAGTCAGGTTTGAATAGGAAGCTATATGGTGTGTTGTAGTCAGCGCTGCATCATAAGCCCTGTACAAAATCACTTCCTTGTTGGAGGCCAGATCCTGTGATCCGAACAAAGACCTGAAATCGCTGGCAAATGAGTATTTGTTTGAAGCTTTGACAATATCTCCGGCTTTTACGGCCAGTTCAAGGTATTTTTTTGCCTTTTCAGGATTGTTCAGGTGATATTTCTGCCAGGTGCCTTCAAATAACATAAAGCGGGAAATAAAGCCGGCTGCTATGTTTTTATTCAAATACTGGGCATTTCCGTCCAGTGCCCGCATGTTATCCAGGGCATAGACAAAGTCGTCATACACCTTGTCCATAACAACGGTTCGATTGTCCCTGTCCTTGTATAAAAGATCAAGTTCTGTTTCCAAAAGAACCCTGTCATAATAAGGCACGTTACCGAAAACACTCACCAAACGGCTGTATTCATATCCCCTGAAGAACCGGGCCACTGCACTCCAATGCTTATACACCTCGGCCGTAATCTTCTGATCCTTCATGGTTTCAATTCGTTCGATGAACAGATTGGATTTTCGCACCCATGCAAAATTCCAGGTAGGCCCCCCATAGGTAGTTAACCATGCTGCCCCTTCGCTGGCTGATGACCTTGACTCGGGAGCCTGGGTTTCAAATCCACCTTGCTTTCCGGTAGAAGTGAAATCATCGGCAAAATTATAACCGCGAAGAGGAGTATAATCAACTGTAAAACCTGTATTATATCCATTAAAGTAGTTTGCATAAAAACCATTGGCAAATAAGCGAAGGCTGTTTTCGGATGTCCAGTAAGTATCGTCGTTCATCGTTGTGAGCGATGGCCGGTCCAAATAATCTTCACAACTGCCAAAAGCAAGTGTAACTGCGCAGGCTAAAATCAATATGTATTTTTTCATAATTCTTATTTTTTTAGAAGTTTATCTGAAGACCAACCGAGGCACTTTTAAATGTTGGCACACCCATTCCGGTACGATCCAAATTATAGCCCGTACGGTTTCCGCTCGCGTTGGCATCTCTCCACATGGAATACCCGCTGATTTCCTCAGCATCAATAGGCAAAGTTCCAAGATGATCAAATGTAAAGAAGTTTTCCAGGGCCGCATAAATACGGAATTTCGAAACATGCATTTTTGTTAACGCACCCGATGGCAAGCTATAACCCACGGTTATATTCTTGATTCTCCAATAGGCCATGTTCAGCAAATACCTGGATTGAACCTGCATATTTAACGTAGTATTACTTGCTGCCAAGTTGTACGGGGCAGGATAGAAAGCACCGGTGCGGTCTTCTCTCCAGAAATCGCCGGCAATGGCTTGTGGCATTGCACCATCAGCCGAGTTGTAACCGGGAATAGCGAGGAACCCGTCTCCCCAGATATCGCGTTTGCCTACCCCTTGTACGAATACTGAAGCGTCAAATCCTTTAAAATCCATACCTGCACGGAAACTGTATTCGTAGCGCGGGGTAGAGTTGCCGATGATTTTAAGATCGCCATAATCAGGTTTGCCTTCAGCATTCTTAACCAGTCTGCTGCCTGGATTTATTACGCCATCACCATTCAAATCTTTAAATTTTACATCACCCGGGCCAAAAACAAAATTACCTGCCTGAAGTCTTCCCTGGGTGGGGGCAGTGGCATCCGCCAACTTATTAACATTGAATCCATCTGAAGATTTTACCGTGATTAATTTACCGGCGCCATCGTATTCAAAATCATTTTTTTGATACAATCGATCCGTTTCATAACCCCATATTTCTCCATAGGTTTTACCAACATACCAGTTGTCTATGCTATTGGTTGTTCCATATTTGGTAATAACTGTTTTAGAATCTGAGAAAGTTGCGACAAAATTAATGCCCAGGCCATTTTTAAACCGGTGGTTATAATCAAGCTGAAGCTCAATCCCATTTGTTTTTAATGAACCATAGTTGCTTTGCGGAGCGCCGGTTCCGAATGTTGCAGGAATCCCTTCAAGGGGGACAATCATATTTTCCGTATTGCGTTCGTACCAGTCAAATGAAATTCCCAATTCACTGCTGAAAAAACGGGTATCTACACCAAAGTCAAGGGTCGAAATATCCTGCCAGGTAACCGATTCTGAAACAGCGCCCGGAGTGCTAAACTGATACGGCTTGACACCTCCAATTAACCAACTGTTGAATGACCCGTTCATCGTTGGAACATACAGGGAGTTGGGCACAGTTTGGTCGCCGATAGTACCCCATGATCCGCGGATTTTAAACACATCCATGGTTGAACTGGCCCATTTCATCCAGTTTTCTTCATTGATACGCCAGCCTGCCGAGAAAGAGGGGAAATAACGCCACTGAAGCTTGGTGGGGAATTTGGATGTTCCATCGTACCGAAGGTTTCCTTCCAGTAAATATTTTTCTTTATAGCTGTAATTTAAACGACCAAAGAATCCCAGTTGCGATTCCCAGTATTCACCCCCGCTGGCCGTTTGAGTTCCGTAGGCTAGGTCAAGCTGAGGATTTTCATAATCAATCAATTGAGTAACCTGTGAAGTATTAAAAGCACTTTTCAGGCCCACTTGATTCATCCCAAGCATAAATTTGAACTGATTTCCCCTTAAATTCAAATCATAGGTCGTATTTAGGTTCACGGTATTGCGTTGCTCATTTCCGGCTGAACGAAAAACATGATCCGGATTAGCACCGATTCCGGTATACGTAGTAGATGCCAATTGAAAGGCTGGTATTGCACCAGTCGTACCAGAAGGAACAACTTCACCTGCATCATTTACATAAATCCTATTTCCTGCCGCATCATTTTTAATGATTGCTGAAGACCAGGTATCCCGGGCGGTAAAACGTGTCCCGGGCCTTTTGTTCATATATTCCTGATTGGCATAGGTATAGTCAAAATTAATTTTCCAATCCTTCAGGGGCGTAATTGTTGCACCTCCATTCAGACTTGTATAATTGGTTTCCATAGAGGCCGTATTGGCTGCTTCCATTTCAAAGGCCGGGCTCCTCAAAGGTTCACCGTCTTCGGTAGTCATTGGATACGTTGGGCCCCAACGATAAATGTACAACCATGGATCGGCAGTGGTAGAATTGGTGGCATAGGCATATCTCTTCACACGCTTGGAATACATGGCACCGGCCGTTATCCTGAGCCATTTATTCACATCAGTACCCAATCGAATAGAGGCATTGTTGCGTTTAAAATCATCGGTCTTTGAAGGTTTAATAATACCTGTTTGATCTAAATATCCGTAGCTGATATTGTAATCCGTTTTGCCACTCTTCCCATTTACAGACAAGTTGTGGGTCTGGGTAGGAGTCCATTCTTTGATCATATAATCATACGGATCATACGTTCTTAAGCCAATTTTGCGATTGCCTGCATCCACATACCAGTCACGTCCATACAACATCGGATCGTTGGGTTTTACAATACCGCCCCAATTTTGCTGCCACGTTTTGGCCTTTTCATATCCCTCGCGCGTAACATGCCAGAATGCTCCTGCCGAGACAGCTCCCGTCCGTTCAAAAGCACTAAGCGTGTATTCCATGGCGTCAAGTCCACCCATCTCCATTTTCTTTGAGATGTTTTGGAAAGAAAGGTTTCCCGAATAAGTTACATTTACGCTTTCTGTTTTTGCGCCTTTTTTGGAGGTAATCAAAACAACCCCAAAGGCCGCTTTAGCCCCGTAAATGGATGCTGAAGCGGCATCCTTTAATACTGAAATTGATTCAATATCATCAGGGTTGATCATTAGAATGGAAGGGATTTCAACGTTATCCAACAGGATCAAGGGCGAGGAACCTCCCTGGAGTGAACCCAGTTGGCCACGGATCTTCATAATGGGGTCAGACCCGATCTCCCCGCTTGGGATTACAACGCTTAAGCCGGGAGTTACGCCCTGAAGACCACGACCCACGTCTGCAATTGGTCTGGCTTCCAGAACCTTGGTGTCAACAGAAGCAACAGCCCCGGTTAAATTGGCTTTCTTTTGCTGGCCGTAACCTACAATAACCACTTCGTTAATTTGCTCGGTCGAAGACTCCAAGCTCACATGGATGGTCGAAGAGTTTCCAACTTTGACTTCCTGGGTGGTCATCCCGATGTAGCTGATCAGCAATGAGGCACCTTCGTTTACCGAAAGTTCATAGCGGCCATCAGGATTGGTAATGGTTCCGTTGGTGGTTCCTTTTTCAACAACAGAAACACCCGGGA
>JACMKG010000240.1 GCA_014380255.1 Prolixibacteraceae bacterium
ATATCAAATTGACACGACACTAGATTAGAATTCAGAAATATTGAATTTTATGAAAGGGAATCAGAAAAAGAAAAGATTTAGGGAAGATATAACCTGATATTTTAGAAGAATTCAATTGAATAAGCTATTAGATATTCTACTTAACCTGATTTGCGGATTGTTGTTATATTCGTATTGGCCAAGAGCTGCAAAATATAAAATTTTGTAGCTCTTTTATTTATTGCGCCAGGCAGATTAACCAATATTTCAATAAACCTTTATTATTTAGATTAAGATGAGAAAAGAACTAACTGAATTTTGCTATTTCCTAGAGAAAAAAGAAAAAATTAAATTGAGCGACCGGGATCAACTGGTGGATGAATATTTAAAACTAATCCGATTCAAGGAGCTTTTGTATGATCAATTTTCTCCAAGTTCATTTTATAAAAGCATTAATAACTCAATGTATGTCCTTGAAAAACTAATTTCTACATCTGTTGATGTCGGTATTAAAAATTATTTGATCAGTGTAGGTGCAGAAAGAGAATATCTAAGCCAGGCAGCAACATACAGAAAATATGGAAGAAAAACAATTGAACGTTGGAGGCGTGATGGGAAGATTATTCCCGTAAAGCAAAATGGTACTATTAAATACAAAATAAGTACGTTGGAAAAATTGAGTATGGCAAATGAGTTATTTGGGAAGTTTATTGAATCGCATTAAAATGAAAATGTTTCTTAAATGTTTCCAATAAAAAAAGGAAGATTTTGCAAGTGTTTGATTTGCAATCTCTTCCTTTTTACTTAAGTAGCGGGAGCCGGACTCGAACCGACGGCCTTTGGGTTATGAGCCCAACGAGCTACCAACTGCTCCATCCCGCAATGTATCTTTGATTTTGAATCGTCGTTGTTATGAACTTTGCTTGGCACTGTGTTATTACTGCTAAGCGGCTGCAAATATAGAGCATAGTTTTAGATTTTCCTAATTTGTTCAACATTTTTTTTCATCATGCTTCCTTGGGCTTCGTTAAAAAGTATTAATAAAGGCTTTAGGTAAGGTAGTTTTCTGGAAATCTTTCTAATTTTGTTGATCGAAAATTAGGATGATGAACAGAAAAGAGCTGAGGAAGAAGATATTTCAGATGCTGAAAGACCATTACCGGCTGATCATTTACAATGATTCAACCATACAAACGGTTTGGAGTATCAAGCTAACTCCCATAAGGGTTTTGACTCTTGGCGGTTTGGGGGCTATTTTGCTCATATTACTCACTTCTGTAATTATAGCTTACACTCCCTTGCGCGAAAATATCCCGGGCTATCCGAGCGCCAAAGTAAGGCAGCAGATCATTTTAAATTACATGCTGGTCGACTCATTGGAAAATGAAATTAAGACCAGGGATCATTACTTTGAAAATATACGAACCTTGTTTAAAGGAGAAGTTCCCTTGGAAGAGACGCAGGAAACAGATTCAGGCTTAAAAACCTATAATGTAAAGTTTCACAGCTTTAACGCTGATTCCGCTTTTAAGGATGAACTGTTGCAGGAGAGGCAGAGTTTATCGGTTGCAAATAATCAAAAACGGTTGCCTAGTATATCCAGTATTCATTTCTTTACCCCACTTCGGGGAATGATTACCAATAAGTTTGATTCCCGCACCGAACACCTGGCGGTGGATGTGGTAGGTAAATCACATGCCCGTATCTCAAGTGTTTTGAGCGGAACGGTGATCTTTGCCGGATGGACCATGGACACAGGTAATTCTATCTATATTCAGCACGAGAACAACATCGTTTCTGCCTATAAGCACAATGCTGAACTGTTAAAAGCGGTAGGCGAAAAGGTAAAAGCCGGTGAGGTAATTGCCATCATGGGAAATACCGGAGAGATTACCACCGGGCCTCACCTTCACTTTGAGCTATGGCACAACGGTATGGCCCTGGATCCTGAAACTTATATTGATTTTTAAGCTCCTTTATGAAAAAACGAATTGCCATTCTGGGTTCCACCGGATCCATTGGTACTCAAACGCTGGAAGTGATTTCCCAAAATACTGATTCTTTTGAGGTAGAAGTATTGACAGCCAATAATAATTTGGATTTATTGATCGCCCAGGCTAAAAAATATCAGCCCAACGTGGTGGTCATTACCAACAATTGTCACTACGATCAATTAAAAGAAGCGCTGAAGGATGAGCCCATCAAGGTGTATGCCGGAAAAGAAGCACTGGAACAGGTGGTGCAGATGGACACTGTCGATGTGGTTGTTACGGCCATGGTGGGCTATTCGGGTTTAATTCCAACCATCAGAGCCATCAAGGCCGGAAAGCATATAGCCCTTGCCAATAAGGAAACGATGGTGGTCGCAGGTGAAATTATCAACCAGCTGGCCATTGAGAACAAAGTCAATATTTATCCCGTTGATTCAGAACATTCGGCCATCTTCCAATGTTTGGTAGGAGAGTTTAACAATGAGATTGAAAAAATTTATCTGACAGCTTCCGGCGGTCCCTTCCGAGGGTATACTCCTGAACAGCTTGCCAGTGTGACTAAGGCCGATGCCTTGAAACATCCCAATTGGAATATGGGCGCAAAAATTACCATCGATTCAGCTTCAATGATGAACAAGGGTTTTGAAGTCATCGAGGCCAAATGGCTCTTCGGACTAAAGGCCGATCAGATCGATGTAGTGGTTCATCCTCAAAGCATTGTGCATTCCATTGTTCAGTTTAGGGACGGTTCCATGAAAGCTCAGATGGGTTTGCCGGATATGAAATTACCCATCCAGTATGCCCTCAGCTTTCCCGACAGGCTGGTATCCGATTTTAAACGATTCAGCTTTTTAGATTATCCAAAACTGACTTTCGAACAGCCAAATACAAAAAATTTTCGTAACCTTGCACTTGCTTTCGAGGCGTTGCACCAGGGTGGTAATATGCCCTGTGTTTTGAACGCGGCCAACGAGGTAGTGGTGCAGGCATTTTTGACAGACCGGATTAGTTTCCTTCAAATGCCTCAGATTATTGAAAAAGCCATGGAACAGGCAACATATATTAAAAGCCCGGATCTGGAGGATTATATCCAGACAGACAAGGAAACACGCATATTTACATCTGCCCTGGTTAAAAGCTGGGCGATACAAAAGATTTAAAAACAGAAAAATTATTCGATGGAAGTAGTACTCATCAAAGCGGCACAGCTCATATTAAGTTTATCCATACTGGTTATCATTCATGAATTCGGGCATTTTTTATTTGCAAGAATATTTAAAACCCGTGTTGAGAAATTCTATTTATTCTTTGATCCATGGTTTTCGCTCTTTAAAGTAAAAAAAGGGGATACCGAATATGGCATTGGATGGCTACCCCTTGGTGGATATGTGAAAATATCGGGTATGATTGATGAGTCCATGGATAAGGAAGCGATGAAACTACCGCCTCAGCCTCATGAATTCAGGGCCAAGAAATCCTGGCAGCGTTTGCTGATCATGATTGGCGGAGTTTTGATGAATTTTATCCTGGCTTTTATTATCTACATCGGCATCCTGTATGCATGGGGTGAACAATACCTGCCTACAGAGAATGTAAAATATGGAATTGAAGTAGATGCCGTAGGCGAGCAGGTTGGTCTTCAGAACGGAGACAAGATCATTTCTGTGGGCGAGCATAAAGTAGAAAACTTCCATAAGATCATCCCTACCTTGATTCTCGACAATGCCTCTTATATCAAGGTATTGCGCGACAGCCAAACAATCAATGTGGATATTTCGGATGAAGACATCGCGCTGTTGATAAAAAGCAGACTTCCGATAAGTGTCAGATTACCATTTGATTACAAAGTGGCCAAGGTGTCTGGCAAAAGTCCCGCAAAAGAAGCAGGCATACAGGAAGGGGACCGGATTTTGGGAATTAACACCCAGCGGTATGAGTTTGCCGATCAGTTTAAAGCTACCCTAAGAGATAGCATCGGTAAAACCATCGAATTGGACGTGGTTCGCAACAGCCAGGAAATAACCGTTCCATTGACTGTTCCTGAATCGGGCTTACTTGGTATTCAGCTGGACAATAATTCTGAAAAGATATTCGAATTCAAAACAATTGAATATGGCCTGCTGGAATCCATCCCGGCCGGTATCGACAAAGGACTTGCTACCATTAACGATTACCTGAAACAATTTAAGCTTATCTTTTCTCCCAAAACAAAGGCCTATGAAAGTCTGGGCGGATTTATAGCCATTGGCAATATTTTCCCGGGCTTGTGGGACTGGCATTCATTCTGGAGTATGACTGCTTTTCTATCCATCATCCTGGGTGTAATGAACCTTTTACCGATCCCGGCACTCGATGGCGGACACGTGATGTTCCTGCTCTTTGAGATGATCACGGGAAGGAAACCTGGGGATAAATTCCTGGAATATGCGCAGATAGCCGGAATGGTATTGCTTCTTACGCTTGTTCTGTATGCGAATGTTAACGATGTATTTAAACTATTCAAATAAATATTTAGAGTGTATATTTTTGTATTTTTGCATAAAATCATTTAAACTAAAATAATATGAACTTATTAACTATTGCCGGAATAATTGGTCCTCAGGAGCTTATTATAGTGTTGGTTGTGGTAGTGCTGATGTTTGGCGGAACCAAGATTCCAGAATTGATGAAAGGTCTGGGTAAAGGAATTAAGGAATTTAAGAATGCATCCAAAGATCCAGATGCCGATCCAAAGAAAGACGCTGAAAAGATTGAAAAATAGATAAGAGATCCCGCAGCCAGCGGGATTTTTTATTTTTACCGTTTACAATTAAAATGTGAGCGTTAACGATCTATTTCCAATATTCTGGTAGGGTTTTTGATAGCGGATACACACAATCAAAAATACAAAACACTAAATCCATGAAACGAGTTACGTTTAATTCCTTTGTTTTGCTTCTTGTCTCCCTGATGGTTGTCTCCTGCGACTTAAACAAGGGTGCAAAAATGGAAACGATCAGCGGTAAATCAAATGAGGTTGTTATTGTTATTGGGAAAGAAATATGGAAGGGCCAGGTCGGATCACTCATGCGTGAGGTTCTTGCTCAGCCACAATCATCTCTTCCCCAGGAAGAACCTATCTTTTCATTGATTGATGTGCCTCCGGAAGCTTTTATCAACCTCTTTAAATCAAGCCGGAATATTATTACAGTGAAGATTTCACCCACTTATACGGAGCCAAAAGTTGAATTCGTCCGCGATACCTGGGCCTATCCCCAAGCGGTCGTTAATATTCAGGCAAGTTCGGTCGAAAATTTCGAGGAACTGTTTATTTCAAATGGTGATAAGATCATTGGTTATTTTCTAAGAGCAGAGAAAGATCGTTTATTATCGACTTATTTAAAATCTCATGAGAAAGCGGTGTACAATGCGTTGCTCAAAGATTTAAATATTAAGTTATACGTTCCAACTGGCTTTGACATTGTAAAAAGAGACTCCAATTTTGCCTGGATCAGATATGATACACCCCTTATCACCCAGAACATCCTTGTTTATTCGTATCCTTATGAATCTGACAGCGCTTTTACCTCCAATTACCAGGTGGGAAAACGTAACCTGATGCTGAAAAACAATGTCCCCGGCCCAATTCCGGGAAGTTATATGACCACGGAAATGGAATTACCGCTGGATTTCAACATTCTGAAACACAAGAACAATTATGCCAGTGAGATGAGAGGATTGTGGAGAGTTGAAAATGATTTTATGGGCGGCCCATTTGTTAGCCTTTCCGTTTTGGATGTCAGTAAAAAAAGAGTTGTTACTGTAGAGGGAAATGTATACGCACCTAAGAATAAGAAAAGAAATTATGTGCGCCAGCTGGAAGCAATGATTTATTCACTTGAATTCCCGGAACAGAATCAGAAAGTAAATGATAACGTGATAAGGCAGCATAACAGCAGAAATTAAGCCTTTAATGATTCTTTAAATGAATTGTTCACAGGTAAACTCCTGTGGTTGGCCAACAGAAAATAGAGTACAAAAACAAAAATAAAGGCAGATGAAGCATTCGTTCTTCTATCTGCCTTTATTTGTGTTTTTATGTAAGTTCAGGAGTGGATTTTAGGATTGAGCATTATTTATAAAACCTTGGAATAACACTTCATAGCACCCTTCATTCAACATTCAACCTTTAACATTCAACACCAATTCTTTTGTGTAGTTATTTCCGGTTAAAAGAAATCTTCGGAATTATCCATGCTTTGTTCGATACTTTCGGGGTCGTCGCAATTGATATCCACCGAGAAATTGGCAGGCCGCTCAAATGACGATCCATCTTTGTAAGGAAGGTTGGGGTCAGCGTATACCTTGCGCATGAAATAGCCCCAAATGGGAAGGGCCATGCTGGCACCCTGCCCCGACTGAAGGTCTTCAAAATGGATACTTCTTAGTTCAGCTCCGGTCCATGAACCGTTGACCAGTTCGGGGGTAATGCCAATAAACCAACCATCCGACTGGTTCTGGGTGGTACCCGTCTTGGCCGCGATCTGCCCTTTAAAGCCCCCGTATTCAGGCTTCCAGCGCAGTCTTCCACCCGAGCCTGCATCTACTACCCCGCGCATCAGTTCGATCATCAGGTAAGCTGTTTGCTCGTCAATCGCGTCATGTTTCTCAGGCAGGAAAGAAGAGATCAGGTTTCCGTGACGGTCTTCAATGCGGGTTACACAAATGGGCTGGGTGTATACGCCTTTATTTGCAAAGGTACTGTAAGCGCCCACCATCTCATACAAGGTCACATCCGATGTTCCGAGGAACATGGAAGGCACCGGGTCAATGGGGCTGTAGATTCCCATTTTCTTCATTACATCGGCCACTGATTGTGGATTGTACTGTTTCATCACCCAAGCCGATACCTGGTTCACTGAATGAGCCAGCCCCCATTTCAGGGTTACCATCTTGTCATCAAATTTAGTAGGCGATGAATTCCTGGCCTCCCAGATACGTCCGTCGGACAGGATAAAAGGTTGTTTTACATTGGGCACCTTGCTGCAGGGCGAAAGGCCGTTCTGCATGGCCAGGGTATACAGAAATGGCTTGACGGTGGATCCCACCTGGCGTTTGCCATCTTTCACCATATCGTACATAAAATGAGGATAGTCAGGCCCGCCCACATACGCTTTAACCTGACCTGTCTTAATGTCCATGGACATGAACGAGGAGCGTAAAATGCTGTAGGTATACTTGATAGAATCCAGAGGAGTCATCGTGGTGTCAACATCTCCCTTGTAGGAGAAAACACTCATGTTAACCGGGGTATTAAACACTTTGCTGATTTCCTCCCACGACTTACCGCTTTGCTTAGCTACCCGGTAACGTTCACTTTGCTTGATGGACTGATCCATAATCTTGGCTACATCCTCCGTGCTCAGGTCATTTGAAAAAGGTTTGTTGCGAAGTTTCTTCAAATGTTTGGTAAAAGAAGGCTGAAGGTTGGTCTTCAGATGGGTAGTCACAGCCTCCTCGGCATAGCGCTGCATGCGTGAATCAATGGTGGTAATAATCCGTATGCCGTCGCGGTATAAATTATAGGACGAACCATCTGCTTTTTTATTTTTATTGCACCAGCCAAACACCGGGTTGTTTTCCCATTCTAATGAATCTTCCCTGAATTTCTGCATCTGCCACTCTTTATAGTTCGAGCGATCGGGTTTCTCGGCATTCATGGCCTTGCGAAGGTATTCCCTGAAATAGGGTGCAAGCCCGGATTTAAAATCTACCTTGTGAAAATCAAGCTCCAAGGGAAGGGCCTGAGCCGTTCTGCGTTCATCCTCCGAGATATACCCGTACTTTTCCATCTGGGCCAAGACCACATTGCGGCGTTTGTGCGTTAGTTCGGGCCTTCTCACCGGGTTGTAAAGCGAAGAATTTTTGGCCATCCCAACCAGCATAGCCGATTGCTCAAGGTTTAGCTTATCGGGCGTGGTATTGAAATAGATGGCTGCTGCCGATTTGATTCCTACTGCCAGGTTCAGGAAATCGTATTTATTTAAATACATGGTGATAATTTCTTCCTTCGTATAACTCTTTTCCAGTTTTACGGCAATCACCCATTCCTTGAATTTTCTGAAGATAAGCTCAAAGGCATTGTCCAGGTTATTACGCGGGAAGAGCATTTTGGCCAATTGCTGGCTGATGGTACTTCCGCCCCCCGAATTGGTATGGGCAGTCAGGATTCCTTTTACAACCCTCACTAATCCGCGCACATCAATTCCCGAATGCTTGAAGAACCTGACATCTTCGGTGGCAATCAGGGCATTTATCAGTTCAGGGCTGAATTCCTCATACTTTACAAAACTTCTGTTTTCCTTAAAATACTTACCTAAGATAACATTATCCGACGAAACGACTTCGGAGGCCAGCAGGCTTTCCGGGTTTTCAAGCTCCTCGAAAGTGGGCATGAACCCAAACCATCCCTGTGCAATCATGAAAAACAACAGGAATATTCCTGCCACACCAAGACCATAGATATACCAGAAAATCCGGATATACTTTTTATAGGTTGTAATATCTCTTTCCATTCAGATTCGTTTTGGGGGGCAAAGATAATCAATCCGTTTTGAGAAATTGTTTAATTTTTATTTTCTGGTTCTGAAAGAAATAACGGATGGAAGAATTAATATAGTATAACCTTCTCTTGTGCATCCGGTAAACAAACCGATATACACGGGCCCTGTTTTCCTTTCCCTCAAAATTCCTGTTCCTGTTTGAAAGAGCTCTTAAGGCCCTGCTATTGCTTGTTTTGTGATTCGTTTCCAGAGGAGTTCCAGGATAGGATGCGCGTTTTGCCGGGAATTTTTGACAGGTGCTCACTTGAAAGCAGTTGTGGTAATTTTATCAATAGGATTTTTAAGTTTAGTTGAAATGATAATCCATGTTGGAGGTTTGCCTTGTAATTGATCGGTTCCAGTTTAAGGCTTCATTGGATTCAAAAAATAATGTTCGGATAGATTAATTTTATTTGCCTGGGATCAAGAGCCTCGAATCCTTTCAAATGAACTTTTAAAATGTATACTTTAACGGAGCATTACGTTATCGGACAAACAGCTTTAAATGCAACATATTCAGTAATTAATGCAATAGGATTACCAAATTTTAAAGAATGTAGAATACGTATTTACGCGTTGAGTTTTTGTTGTTCAGGAAGGCTGATTTGTAATAAATTAATCATTTTCAAATAAATATGGTTTAAATATTTTGGGTTTAATTTTGAACTTAGTGTTTCCTTTTCTTTAATTTGCACAAAATTTTGAGTTTAGAAAGTAATAACAATCTACCTATGTACGAAAACCTCGTTATTGTTGAGTCACCTGCCAAAGCGAAAACGATAGAGAAATTTTTGGGAAAAGATTTTCATGTAACCTCCAGCATGGGGCACATCAGGGATCTTGAAAAGAAAGATTTTGGAATTGACATTCAAAATAACTTTACTCCCAAATATGAAATATCCTCCGATAAAAAGAAGTTAGTTTCAGAACTTAAGAAACTGGCAAAGGAATCGAAAGCGATTTGGCTGGCATCGGACGAGGACCGTGAGGGGGAAGCTATATCCTGGCATTTGATGGAAACCCTGGAGCTTGATCCTAAAACAACCAAGCGCATTGTTTTTCATGAAATTACCAAGGACGCCATTTTGAACGCTGTTCAGAATCCACGCCCGCTGGACCTTAACCTGGTCAATGCCCAGCAGGCCCGAAGGGTGCTCGACCGCATTGTGGGTTTCGAGGTTTCACCGGTGTTGTGGAAAAAAGTAAAGCCATCGCTTTCTGCCGGTAGGGTTCAATCGGTAGCCGTTCGTTTTATTGTGGAGCGTGAACGTGAGATCATGAATTTCACCTCCGTTTCTTCTTTCAAGGTATCGACCAGTTTTTTGGTACCCGATAAGGATGGTAAAATTGCAGAACTGAAAGCTGAACTCAACAAACGATTCGAAACCAAAGAAGAGGCCTATGCCTTTTTGGAAAAATGCAAGAGCGCTGACTTTAAGATCAGCGATGTGGTTAAAAAGCCGGGTAGAAGATCTCCCGCACCTCCCTTTATCACTTCCACCTTGCAGCAGGAAGCAAGCCGTAAACTGGGTTTCTCGGTTTCACAGACCATGAGCATTGCCCAGAAACTGTACGAATCGGGAAAGATCACCTACATGCGTACCGACTCGGTAACTCTTTCAGGATTGGCAATCAATACGGCCAAGCAGGAAATTATCAGCACCCTGGGAGAAAAATACCATCAGGTTCGACAATATAAAAACAAATCAAAAGGAGCGCAGGAAGCGCACGAGGCCATTCGTCCGGCATACATCAACGAACGTGAAATTTCAGGAACCGTTCAGGAGAAAAAACTCTATGACCTGATCTGGAAACGTACCATCGCTTCCCAGATGGCTGATGCAGAACTTGAAAAAACCACTGTAACCATTGATATAAGCTCGGTTCCAGAGAAGTTCATTGCATCGGGTGAAGTTCTGATCTTTGATGGTTTCCTGAGTGTTTATATGGAGTCGGAAGACGATGAGGATTCCAATGGAGGAACCAAGGGATTGCTGCCTCCACTTACGGTAAACCAGGTAGTAAACCCTGAAAAGATATTTGCAACCGAACGCTTTACTCAAAAGCCTCCCAGATATACCGAAGCCAGTTTGGTTAAAAAACTGGAAGAGCAGGGCATCGGAAGGCCTTCTACCTATGCCCCCATTATTACCACGGTGCAAAACCGCGGCTATGTGGTCAAGGAAGACCGGCCCGGAACCGAGCGTCCCTTCACTGAACTTGTGCTTTCGGGACAGAAGATTACTGAAAAATCAAAAGTGGAACAGACCGGTGCCGAGAAAGCCAAGTTGTTCCCCACGGATATCGGTATGGTGGTCACTGATTTTTTGATCAAGTATTTTGATCTGATTATGGACTACAATTTCACAGCCAAGGTGGAAAAGGAATTCGATGAAATTGCGGAAGGTGAAATCGTGTGGAATGATATGATCCGCAGTTTTTATGATCCTTTCCATGCCAAGGTAGAAGGGGCCTTAAATGAAGCAGAACGCACCAACGGGGGTAGGGTACTGGGTATAGATCCGGTATCGGGAAAGGAATTGTCGGTTAAAATCGGACGTTTCGGCCCTGTAGCCCAGCTGGGTGAAATGGTTGAAGGGGGAGAAAAACCTCAGTTTGCCAGCCTGCGTGCAGGACAGCACCTTGAAACCATTACCATGGACGAGGCCCTTGAACTCTTCAAGCTTCCCCGTACCATTGGTGAGTATGAAGGAAATCCCGTGTCGGTGGCCATCGGAAGGTTTGGACCCTACATCAAGCACAACAGTGCGTTTGTTTCGCTGGAAAAGAATGTGGACGACCCTTATACCATCGACCTTGATCGGGCCATTTCGTTGATTGAATCCAAAAGGGAGAAGGATAAAAATGCCGTGATTAAGACATTCGAGGAAAACCATGAGCTGAAACTCCTGAACGGAAGATGGGGCCCGTATATTTCATTTAAAAAGAATAATTATAAAATCCCCAAAGGCACTGATGCTTCGAAACTTACATTCGATGAATGCATGCAACTGATCGAAAAGCAACCGGCACCCAAGAAAGGACGTAAAAAATAAATTTTACTTAAGTAAATATTTTTGCTTGTTGTTTTGTTTAAAAGCGTATTTTCAGAGCTTTTAAATAGCATATTAAATGGACTTGCATCCTTATTTTAATCCGGTTGATTTTAAGAGGTTTGAACTTGCAGAATGGTCATCCAGTAAACTTTCTTTGGGGTCACTTCTTCAAAAAAATGCCGATAAGCTCAAGATTGAGAAGGCCGATTTGGTGATTATAGGCGTTGAAGAAGACCGGAATTCTTCGACTCCGGGGGCTGGTAAAGCACCCGACGAGGTTAGGAGACATTTGTATAATCTTAACCGGATCAGTTCAAGGGTTAAGATCCTGGACCTGGGGAACCTGAAAACCGGTCATACTGTTAATGATTCCTATTTTGCCTTAAAAGATATCTGCGATTTTTTTATCCAGAACAAACAAACGGTCATTGTTCTGGGGGGCAGCCAGGATTTAACCTTCGGGATCACCAAAGCCTTTGAGGGCCGAATGTTCAACATGGTTACCCTGGATCCGAAGTTAGATTATCGCAAAGGGGTTAAGACCATCAATTCAGAAAACTACCTGAACCTGATTTTCGAAAGGCAGAAAAATCTATACGCATACACGGCCCTTGGCTATCAGAATTATTTCGTGGATGCCACCGAACTGGATCAGTTCAATAACTTTTACTGGGATTTAAAACGCCTGGGACAGATCCGCTACGATCTTGCATGCACCGAGCCCATCTTTCGGGATGCGAATGTATTCAGCTTTGATTTCAATGCCATCCGCTATCAGGATGCGCCCGGTCAATCGTTTGCCTCGCCCAACGGGCTTTATTCAGAAGAGGCTTGCCAGTTGGCCCGTTATGCCGGGACAAGCGATGAGCTGAATGTGGCCGGATTCTTCAATTTAATACCCGATAATGACTTATCGGGAAGCTCTTCCAAACTGATGGCTCAGATCGTGTGGCATTTTATCGATGGTTTTGTGGCCCGTAAGCCGGAGGATCCGACCGATGATTCAGATAACTTCAACCAGTTTATCGTCGACATGTCGGATATGGATATGACCATTGGATTTTTTCAAAGCAGGCTTTCTGGAAGATGGTGGATGGAAATGGCTGATTTCGAGAAGAAAGGGAGAGGATTGTATTTGGTTCCATGTGAAGAGGATGATTACGTAAAGGCTTCACACGGGGAAATACCGGATCGATGGTGGAAAAATATGCGTAAAATGCACAAAAGACAAAATAAATAAGTATAATATTCGTTCAGTGGCATAAGATAAGTTTGCTTTTTTAGTTAAGGTAAGTAATTATTTGTTTACTTTACGTTATAGAGGCGAGATTAAGTTGCAACGGTCTTATATGAAAAAACTATTTTGCTTTTTATTTTTATATATAATAGTTAACTTAGCCGCAACTGCTCAGCAAGATCCGCAGTTCACGTTTAACAGGATGACTCAGTTATCAGTGAATCCCGGTTTTGCAGGCAACGATGGAGTGGTAAATGGTGTGATTTTGAATCGTTACCAATGGGTTGGCATAGAAGGCGCTCCAAAGACCTTGCTCTTTAGTGTGGGGGCGGCAACCGAACTCTTTGGACAGGAAAGTGGCGTTGGGCTTAATATAATGAGCGATGAGCTGGGGTTTAATAATAATATATCGGTAAGTGTTGATTATGCCTGGCGTAAAAGCACAGGCCTAGGCATGCTTGGCATTGGGGCTTCAGTAGGTTTTTATAACTTTGGTCAAAGCAAGGCCATATGGTACACTCCGGAAGGTGAATTGTGGAATGAAAATGATGGGATTGTTCCCAAGCAGGATGTAAGCCAGCTGGCCTTGGATGTGGGCTTTGGAGTGTATTTGAAAGCTGATGATTATTTTGTGGGCGCTTCGGTTACTCACTTGAATCAGCCTTCCATTGTTTTTGCTGATCTGGCCAGTACTTTTTTGGCCCGTCATTATTATCTGTCAGCAGGATACAATATCAGCATGTCTGATCCGTTATTTGAGATACAGCCTTCGGTATTTTTTAAAACTGACATGGTATCCTATCAGGTTGATATGAACGTTGATCTGGTTTATAAGAAAAGATATTCCGCGGGTTTGAATTACCGGATCGATGATGCGATCAGTGTTCTTTTAGGATTTGAAATGACAAATGGATTACGCGTTGGTTATGCCTACGACATAATAACATCTGCTTTATCGGGCTATAGTGGTGGATCTCACGAGGTTTATCTGAGTTATAGTTTTGATCTGGGCAAAAACAGAAGTAAGAAGTATAAGAGTGTACGATTTCTATGAAAAAAATAGAAAGCAATATATAGCTATAACATGAAAAAACATTTTTCTATTGGATTAATTATTTTGACTGTTGCAACGTTTGTTAGCTGTAACAAATCTGGCAATGGAGAACTTACAGGAGTCAAGGGGAGAGACAAATTTTTTGAAGAAGCTCCCTTTGGTATGCAGTTCGTTCACAGGGGAACATTTAATCTTGGTCCCAACGATCAGGATGTTGCTTCATCCAATACGCCATCAAAAACGGTTTCTGTGGATGCATTTTGGATGGACGACACCGAAATCACCAACAATGAATACAGACAGTTTATTCAATGGGTACGTGATTCTATTGCAAGGAAACTGCTATCTGACCAATTCCCTGAATTCATGATTTCAGAAGACAGGAAAGGAAATCCGGTAGACCCACCACGAATCAACTGGGAGGAAAAACTGGAATGGGATAATCCCGATTATGCCGAAGCCCTGGAAGGGATGTATATTCCCGAGGCCGAGCGTTTCTTCTCCAAGCGGGAAATCGATGCGCGTAAATTGTTCTACGAGTACTATTGGGTGGACTATAAGCAGGCAGCCAAAAGAACCAATATGTACAATTATGAAACTCAAAGCTACAGCGGCGGAAGTGTAATTGATACAAAGGGTGAAACAAAGGCCATCGAAAACCGCTCTTCATTTATTATGCACAGCCCTCCCATTTCCATATACCCGGACACTTTATGCTGGATCCGTGACTTTACTTTCTCCTACAATGAACCATGGGCTACCCGTTATTTCTGGCATCCCGGATTTGATGATTATCCCGTTGTGGGAGTTGCCTGGGAACAGGCCAAGGCATTCTGCCACTGGAGAACAAAGGTTCATAACGATTATCTCTCAGGGCGCGAAGAAGCAACGGTGCATGATTACCGCCTGCCTACCGAGGTTGAATGGGAATATGCAGCAAGAGGCGATAAACAACTGTCCATGTTTCCATGGGGAGGATATTATACCCGTGAACAGGATGGAACATTCCTTGCCAACTTCAAACCTTTAAGAGGTAACTACATTGAAGATGGCGGTATGGCTTCCATGAAAGTGGGTAGTTTCGATCCCAATGATTTTGGTTTGTATGATATGTCGGGTAACGTAGCTGAATGGACCAGCTCGGCCTATGATGAATCGGCTTACCAGTATATCAATGATTTTAATCCTAATTTTGAGTATAATGCCAGGCAAGAAGATTCACCGGCTATGAAAAGGAAGGTTATTCGCGGTGGTTCCTGGAAAGATATATCTGCTTACCTGCAGGTTTCAACCAGAAGTTTTGAATATCAAGATACGACTAAATCATACATTGGTTTCCGCTGTGTCCGTTCTTCTTTTGGTAACGAATTTTAATTATCCTATCTAATTTAGATCAAATGAATATTGGCGATATAGTTAAGTCGAAAAGGTGGAAAGTCCTGATGGGCTACGTCTACGGTTGGGGTGCTGCAATAGTACTGGTTGGAGCTTTGTTTAAACTTCAGCACTGGAATTATTCAGGCATCATGTTAACCATCGGTTTGTCGGTCGAAGCGTTTATCTTCTTCATCTCAGCCTTTGAGCCACCCATGGAGCAACCCGACTGGACGAAGGTGTATCCTGAACTTCAGGATGATTACGAGCTGATGGAAACCACCGAGGAAATCAAGGTGGATTCAAGGAATTCGCTCGATACATTGCTCAACAGCACCAATGTGTCACCCGAGCTTTTAAGCAAACTGGGAAAGAGCCTGATTGAATTATCCAACACGGCTACCAGTATCAGTGAAATTTCATCGGCTACCATCGCTACGGATGTGTATGTGAAAAACCTGAACCAGGCTTCTGAATCCATGATGGCCTTTTCAGACACGAACACCCAGGCCAACGCAACGCTTAACAACTCCATAGGTGATTTGATAAGTACTTACAGCAATACGGCCCATAAGATATCTGAAACCAGCGATGGCATGCTTTCCAAGCTGAACGAGTCAAGCATCAAGTTTACCAGGCAAATGGATGAATCGGGAACCCGGTTGGCTGAATCGTATCAGAAACTATCAGGAACCATCGAAAAAGGATTGAAAGAGCTGGATCATAATTCATCCAGTTACGGGGAGAACCTTCATAAATTGAACAAGAATGTTGAGTCGCTTAACAATTCCTATGAAAGACAATTGAAAGGAACCAGTGAGCAGTTTCATGCTTCTACCAAATTGTTTGATGACATCAACCAGATGAACCAGATTATTGTCTCTTCTGCTCAGGAAATGAAGAAATACAAAGAAAATGCCGAGAAGTTAAATTCGCATCTGGATGCTTTAAATTCGATTTATGGAAATATGCTTGGTGCCATGAATTATAAAAAGAAGTAATTTAATAGAGCCAATACTATGTCTAGCAAAAATTGCCCGGAATCTACGAGGCAAAAAATGATAAATATGATGTACCTGGTGCTAACGGCTATGTTGGCAATGAATGTTGCTGCCGAGGTACTGGAATCATTTCGAATCATCGATGCGAGTCTTATTCAGACCCTGAACAATGTTGACAGTAAGAACAATCAGATCTACAGTAACTTCTATGCCGCCCATCAGGAAAATCCGACCAAAGTGGAGGCCTGGAAGAATAAGGCGGATCAGGTCAAACAAAAGACCGATGAATTGATTACCAAGATTCAGGATCTGAAAGAAGAACTGGTCATGCGTTCCGGTGGTATTCTTATGAAGGAAGCGGGTCCTGATTTTATTCTCTCCCCTGAAGAACCTACCATGGTAAGTTCCAAAGGCGATACCATCATCATTAAAAGAGAAGACGACCTGAATGTACCTTCGGAGGTAATGATCAATAAGAAAAAGGCTGCGGATTTAAAGAACAGCCTGAATGAGTACAGGGAATTCTTGCTTTCCTTGCTGGACGAAAACGATCCGTTACGCGACAATATCAGTAAACAACTTGCTACTCCTGATTCAAAGCCGAATCTGAAGGAAGGGGGAGAAAAAAAGACATGGGAAATACTGCATTTTGAAAGCAAACCATTGATTGCCGTAATTACCCTGCTTTCCAAAATGCAGATCGATGTGGAAAATACGGAAACAAACATTATCACATCCTTTTATAGTAACATTGATGCCGCCTCGTTTAAATTCAATCAGCTGGAGGCGAGGATTCTTCCCAAATCCAACTATGTGATCAAAGGAGACCAGTTCGAAGCTGAAATTTACCTGGCAGCCATTGATACCACCCAGGATCCCAAGGTATTTGTGGGCAGCTCTGAAATCAGGCCTAATAATGAAAATAAATTCATTTATAAGGCTTCCACAGCAGATGTTGGAACAAAGACATGGGGCGGAGTCATTAACTTTAAAAATCCCGATGGATCGGTTGTTCCTTATCCTTTCAAGGGTGAATACCAGGTAGGGCTTCCGAATGTGACCATTTCGCCTACCAAGATGAATGTGTTCTATCTCGGGGTAGCCAATCCGGTTGAAATCTCTGTACCTGGCGTGGCTTCCGAGAACTTATCGGTTTCTGTGAGCAATGGCCGGATAGAAAAAAGAGGTGACGGATATTTTGTATACCCCTCCAAACTGGATGTCGCTGGCAAAAGCACTTCCATTACAGTGTCTGCTAAAATGGGTACTGAAACCAGGACTATGGGTACCGAGAAATTCAGGGTGAAGGAAGTTCCACCACCGTTGGCTACCATCAGTGGGAAAAACGGCGGGATCTTACGGAAAGAAGAATTAACTTCGGAACAGGGAGTATTTGCCGACCAGAAAGACTTTGACTTTGATATGAAATTTAAAGTGACCCAGTTTGAAGTGACCACTTCAGGAGCCGG
>JACMKG010000241.1 GCA_014380255.1 Prolixibacteraceae bacterium
AATTCAGGGCTTTCCCAGACCAGGTCAAGTTGAAAAAGGGCTATATGTAGAATTTCCTGTATCATTTAAGCGTAAAGATACATTATTAAACGATGTTATATTCTTTGACATTCCTGGCTTCACAATGCACTGTCAATAAACGCATTGCCACCTCTTTGGCAGTTTCCAGCTTATCGTCACTCTCAAAATCAATCAGAATCATCAGAAACCTTTTGGTTTCATTGCTTACTTCCGTGCGCTGAGAATCAGAGGTAGGCGTGCCGAAAGCCCCATTCTGATCACGAAAGACCGGTAGGTTTTCAATATTCAATTCTCCCCTGCCAATGCCCATATAAGGTTCTTTGGATCTTCCTATTCCAAAACAAATATCCCCTTCAATCGCATCTGCATCATAGCCTCCTATAGAAAAACCGCTGGTTACCGATACGAGGTTTAACTGGTCAACCACATTGTTGATCTGATACAAGCCTTTCCCGGATACAATCCTTCGTAGCAGGGCTTCTGCGGATAAACGATAACGCGCCGGATCTTTCCCGCATGCTTTGTAGCCTTTGCGAGAAGCAGCAATGGCGGGAATCCTGGAAATCTCATCCACCACCAGCGATTGACGCAGTTGCTCCAGGCTTTCATTGATCTCTGACAAAAGGGTACGATCGCTTTCAGCAACCTTCACATCGGCCTCAATACAGCCCAGGCGCAGGTTAGGGCATCGGCTTTTTAAATCATCACTGATAGTTATATCACGCATCTGATAAGCTAATTGTAATTGTTTATGCACCTCTAGCAGAAGGGCAAAAATAAGAATTTAGCCTTCAAAAGATTTTTTGCTGAAGAAATATTCAACCCATAGATTTTCCTTTCTATGTCATTAATTCATCTCACGCAAAAACATAACTATTTAAAAGTGAAACTGAATGAAAGAAGAAAAAAGATCACATGATAATGTTTGCGGAAAATAAAGTAAATAGTATGTTCTTCCGGGTAGAGCGGTTCGTTACCTCCCCGCTCCCCCACAGACCCGTACGAGCGGCTTTCCCGCATACGGTTCCTCTAAAATTGGGTTCGCTGAAATATAGCTGTGGAATATCTTTGGACGTAGGAGTGGCAACCATTTGTTGACCAGAAGTACAAACCTTTCCCAGATCCAAACTTGTTTCCCACCCCTGCGGTTGAGCCATTTGTGAAGCCTGCGTTTGACTTGTTCATAAAAACGATGTATTCCCCCCCAATTGAAGGTTATTCCATAATAGTTATAATGTCCACGCATTTTGACATTTAACTCTTTCATCAGTTGCTTGATTTCCAGATGTCGGTGTTCCCTGATCCATTTCCCGGTTTTGGTTATGGCATTGGTGAATTTCTTGCTACTGGTCTTGCGTTTCAACACTGGCTTGCCTTTCAGGCTTTTGCCAATATAGTGCGTGAAGCCCAGAAAATCAAAACTCCTGCCCCCTTCACCTGATTTGCTGTACAAGTCGATAAATTTCGTCTTGTCCGGATGCAGGCTTAACTTGTACTTTCCGAACCGCTTTGGCAGTACTTCCATTACCCGTTTCGCATCCTGCCCATCGGTAAAACCTAAAATAAAATCATCGGCGTACCTGACAATAAAACTCCTCCCATTTAACAATGGTTGTATTTCCTCTGAAAACCATTCGTCCAAAACATAGTGCAGGTAGATGTTGCTCAATATCGGAGATATGATCCCTCCCTGTGGCGTTCCTTCTCCGGGGTAACTTAGTTGCCCGTCCTCCAGTATGCCCGCCTTGAGCCATTTGTCTATCATCTTCCTTATCACGCCATCGTTCACCCTGCTTGCCAGAAAGTCCCGCAACAGCCCGTGGTCTATGCTCCCGAAGTAGTTTGTAAGGTCTGCATCAATAATATAGCGCATCCCTTTAAACGATACCTCTTTGAACATATAATCCAAAGCTTGGTGCGTGGAGCGTTTGCTTCGAAAACCATACGAAAAATCCTTAAAGTCTTCTTCGTAGATCGGTTCCAAAACACTGTGCACGGCCCCTTGCAGTACCTTGTCTCTCACGGTAGGAATACCAAGGGCCCTTTTCCCGCCTTTATTGTCCTTGGGGATATACACCCGACGGATACTCGGCGCACGGTAAGTCCCTGTTTTGAATGCGTTCAACAGCTCGGGTATGTGTTCCGATGCCCCTATCCCGAATTCATACCAGTTCTCTCCGTCTGTCCCGCTGGCGCTGTTCTTGTTCAGTTGCCCGTAGCAATTGAACAACAGCTCTTCTGTGACAAACTGGTTCAGGCTGTGTAGCGCTTCCCCTTTTCGTTCCCTGGCCCGCTTTGCTATTTGTAACCTGTACGTTGACATTCTTTAATCTGAATTTGATTCATTTAATGTTTCACAATTACAATTCCAATTTCAGGCACCGCCCCTTCCCTGGCCTGGGTTTCTTTGGATTAATTCCCCAGGTGTCAAACAGTACTATGAGGGTGCTAAGACTGCCTTGCCCGTCTCACTCTCTTCGGTTTCCCCCGATCATGATACCTCTCACTATCGCTCTTTTCTTAGCTCCGCAGATGGAGGCGACAGTTTCCATCCGGGATAGGATTTTCTGGTACGGACAATCCTAGGTTTCCGTGTCTTTTGAGGAGACAATAGGCTCTCCCGTGTTCCCGTGCAACCACATCTGCCTTTGAAATACTTCCAAACCCCGGTCGAACCGCTGCCACTTGTCATTTATGCGGCTTTGGTGTTGCCCCATCGTTTAAAAACAATAAGGCTTCAACATTAAAGTAACTTTCGAGGCTAACTCATATTCCTTCAGCAGTCGCTGTCTACGCTTCATGCATCCATTACTGGATACTATGCAAGACTCGCTTCCGGCGGCTGACCTGCCTTACCGTACAGGTTTGTTTACCTGTCTGGTTGCTCAGAGGTGTTTCATTTTCAATCCCCACATCACGGACTTGCACGGCGCAATAAAAATCTTACTTTTTATTGGAATCTTAGTAATCCTACACCCCCACCTGAGTCCAATCTTATCAATCTTATAATTAACCCGATAAACAAAAGGAATGTACAGGTTATGGTTTCTTATTTTCCTAAGATAAATAAGATTAAAATTGTGGGGGCCTTAATTAGTTACTAAGATTCAATAAAAAGTAAGATTTTTTTAAATAAATATTCCTTATTTAGACTTTGAACAACACGTGATTACAACAATTTCATGTGATACCAATTTTCCTTTTTTTAATTATAATTCATTGTTCTTGCGTAAGGTGAGTTAGTAAGTTAAAGGTTGAATTGTTCTTTTTTCTGAGTGATGCCCGAGGCCTTAGCAGTGTTGTGGACGCAATAGTGGCTAACTTTTCTTGCCACCAAAGCACCAAGACACAAAAAAAACACCAAAATCCCATTATTCTAATGACATTGCCCCATACAGACAGAACATTCCGTCCAAGCTGTCCGCTATAAAATCAGCTTGTTCGTCTCAGAAGAAAACTTCCGTTCGGATGTTTTCAGGGGGAAGTCCATGTCCTTCCAGGATGGTGGTCACCTCATCAATCATTCCTGAATTTCCGCAGAGGTAGCAGATGGTTTCCTTATCCACGCTCGTTTCCTGGAGGTAATAAGTCACGCGGCCAAAGTAATCGCCATCATCAATACCCGACGAACAGATCACCGTGCGTTCAGGATCGAAGGATTCACGCCCGTAAGCTTCATCGGCGAATTTGACCCCGTGCAATAATTTATAATTCAGATGGGGATATGATCTGACATAGGAATGAAAAGGTGATATGCCCGTTCCACTGGCAATGAGCATGATGGGAGCCCCTTGCTTGCTGCGTTCATCCAAAATGAAATAACCTTTCGGCCCCTCGACATCAATCTGGGTACCTGCCGGAAGATGCCTCAAATAACGGGAGAATTCTCCAACGGGGATTTCCCTGATCAAGAAATCCAGGTACTCATCCGATGTGCCGCTGTAGATTGAATATTCACGTCCTTTCAACTCATCGGGCATGCGCAGAATAACGTATTGTCCGGGTTCAAAATGAAATCCGTTCCGTTCGAGCCTTAAAATGAATGTTTCAGGAGTGATGTTGATAATATCCAGAACGGTATGCTTGGTTCGTTTCATGCTGATGTAAACACTGATGGATTGATGGATTGATGGATTGAATTAAATACGAAGGTATCATTTAGGTTTGCTATAAAAAATCCTCCAGAAATATTTTTTTGATTGATCATCCGCTGACGTGTCTTTCAGCATGATAGGAAGAGCGCACCAACGGGCTGCTTTCAACAAAAGAGAAGCCTCGCCGAAGGCCTTCCACCCGGTATTTTTCAAACACTTCGGGCCGAACATATTCCACGACGGGCAATAAATTGGAGTCGGGCTGAAGGTATTGTCCGATGGTAAGTACTTTGCATCCGGCAACTCGCAAATCGTCCATGGCCTGCAAGATCTCGTCTTCCGTCTCGCCCAGACCAACCATGATGCCCGATTTGGAAACAATGCCGGCCTGCGAGATCATCGAAATCACCCGAAGGCTGCGGTCATAGCGGGCCGTACTGCGCACTTTGGGCGTCAGACGACGAACCGTTTCCATGTTGTGGGAAATAACATCCGGCTTGGCTTCTATCACTTTAGCAAGAAGTTCCGGGTTGGCATTGAAATCAGGAATCAGCGTTTCAATGGTTGTATCGGGATTCAGTTCCTTGATCTTTTGAATGGTGGTAGCCCAGAATTCAGCTCCTCCATCGGCCAGATCGTCACGCGTCACCGACGTTATCACGCAGTGCTTCAGCCCAAGGGTACGGATAGTCTTAGCCAGCCGAAGCGGCTCGAGCCAGTCAACCGGATCAGGAACCTCGTTTTGCACAAAGCAGAAGCGGCAGTTGCGCGTACATTTATCGCCCAGGATCATGAAGCTGGCCGTACCGGCATTCCAGCATTCGCCCTTGTTGGGGCAGTTTCCACTGGTACAAATCGTGTTTAAATGATGATCGGCAATCAGCCGTTTAACTTTCAAATAGCTTTCCCCTTTGGGCAAAACAGATTTCATCCATCGGGGCAGTCTTTCCTTTTCAATCTTCAAATCACTCATCCTGTAAATTTCTGTTCACGCATACAAACACTTTTGGCCCGTTGAAGTTCAAGCAAACTTGTCAACAGGCCTGCCAATTAAGTAATGGGAACTAAATAAAGTCGTATAGAAAAGAAAAGATTGAAGGACTGATAGACTGATAGACTGATGGACTGACAAATTGATGAACTGCTTTACTTCCTTATTTCTGATTTTTCGAGGGTGTAATTTAAACTCTGTCTAATACAAAAATAAGTTACACTTGTATTAGAAAGAGACAAAATGGAATTAGAAGAATTTAAGGCCATGCAGGCCAAAGCCCTTGAACAGTTTAAAAGTGGTCAGTCATTAACAGGAAAAGGAGGGGCATTTGCCCCGTTGTTAAAACAGTTTTTAGAGGCTGCCCTTGCAGTGGAGATGGATGGTCATCTGGATGATCTGGAGCGCTCTAAGGGTAATAAGCGCAACGGTAAAGGGACAAAAACCCTGAAAACGGTAGATGGAGAAGTAACCATAGAAACTCCCCAGGATCGTCACAGCAGCTTCAGTCCTCAAATAGTGAAGAAGCGGGAAACAGTACTGGCAGAAAACCTAGCCCCCAAAATCATAGGTCTTTATGGTCTTGGGATGAGTTTTAGGGATATAGCCTCTCATATCGAACAGATGTACGATATGGAAATCTCCCATAGTACCTTAAGTGAAATAACCGAGCGGGTGATCCCTTTGGTAAAGGAATGGCAATGCCGGCCACTGGAATCCATGTATACGATTGTGTGGCTGGATGCCATGCATTACAAGGTCAAGGATGGCGGGAAAGTAGTATCGCGGGCTGTTTATAATGTTTTAGCCATCAACAAAAACGGTTTCAAGGAGCTGATCGGCATGTATGTGTCAGAGAGTGAAGGAGCCAACTTCTGGCTCAGTGTTCTGACCGATCTCAAAGCCCGTGGAGTGGAAGATATTTTGATTGCCTGTATTGACAATTTAAATGGTTTCGCCCAGGCCATAACCAGCGTGTTTCCCCTGGTTGAGATCCAGTCATGCATTGTCCACCAAATCCGCAACTCACTGAAGTATGTGGCCTCAAAAGACCAGAAAGCATTTATGAAAGACCTTAAACTGGTTTACCAGGCCGTAAATAAAACCCAGGCCGAGGTTGAGCTTACCCGCCTGGATGAACTGTGGGGAAAGAAGTACCCGGTGGTTATCCGCTCATGGCAGGTAAACTGGGAAAAGTTGACCACTTATTTTGCTTATGACCAGCAAATAAGGCGCCTGATTTATACTACCAACGCGGTGGAAGGCTTTCACCGCCAGGTAAGAAAAGTAACCAAGACAAAAGGGGTTTTTCCCAATGATATGGCCCTGATGAAGCTGATCTACCTGGCCACGGAGCATATCTCCAAAAAGTGGACCATGCCGCTGGCCAACTGGGCATTAACAGCCCAGCAATTGCATATCCGCTTTGGTGACAGGATGAAGATTGCTTTATGATCCCAACTATCAAATGCAAAGCAAAAAACTGTATTAAAACCACTCAAGGGTATATAAACGGCTTCGTACCTAAGCCGCCCTTGTCTGGATTTAATACAGTTTTTATAAGGCATTTAAGAGTTGAAATCAAAAAAAACAGTAGTTTTGAATGATAAGAATAATTAATCAGACAGAGTTCATATTACACTCCCGTGCATTGCGGTATCCCGTTGTAGATTTTCTTATTTGCCATCCACAAAAACTCAGGATCAAAGTTCCCCGGTTAAACAATCTCCCCTTCTAGCGGAACAAATCCGGATTAGCTGGTGCTGGGGTCGTTCCGACCACATGAAGTCTTATTTATTAGCAACCGTAATTATGTTTTTTGTCTTTTGCTTATATCCTGTCTATTGTCCCAAAATGAAACTATTTGAATATGGTCTTGACGTATTTCATAAAAAATCAAGTATACTTTCATTGGAATAACTCGGGTAATTTTATTTGAAGTTAGTCTTCCAATTAATTCATTTTTCGAAAGATTATTGGTTAAATATTCAATCTCGTTTAACAGCTTTAAACTATAGCGACTGCTTTTATTGCGTTGATTAAAATATTCAAGAATTTGTTTCAATTCTCTACTTGCATGAGTTGACCAAATTATTCGTTTGCTAACCATTTTTTCATCTCAGACATTAATTGGTCATTCTCAATATAATCACCATTTTTAATCTCTTCTCTACCTTTTATAATTGAAGCATTCTGTTCAATAGATAATTGATAAAGGGACTGTTCAGATGAATCAAATATGGTCTGAAGTGCTTTAAGAAAATTCACGTCATTCGAGTCTTTTATTCTCGAAATCAAGCTGTTTTTTATGTGAGTTGTCATATTCATAATCATCTGTTTTTAATCACTATTCAAAAATAAACAATTTCTTTGAATCTGTCAAGCTCGTATTTTTTATGATGGCTAACGTCTATCCATACGCCATATGCCTGTTATTTTCTATCTATACCCACTCTTTACTAACAAATCTCTGCTCCTTAGCAAAAGCCATCCGCAAAAACTCAGCATCAAAGAGCCCCGGTTAAACAATTCAGATTAGCTTGGGAATGGTAAAACTAAACTTGCTTCCTTTCCCAATTTCACTTTCAATCCAGATTCTTCCTCCATGCTTTTCTACAAATTCCTTGCAGAGCAATAATCCCAGCCCGGTTCCCACCTCATTTTGGGTCCCTGTTGTTTTGTATTTGGATTCAATGTGGAACAATTTATCAAGGGCGTCTTTCTTTATACCCACACCGTTATCAATTACACTTATTTTCCAGTCTTCTTCTTGATGTTCGACTGAAACAACAATTTCACCTCCAGGATGGGTGAATTTGATCGCATTCGAGATCAGGTTTCTCAATAGGGCATTTATCATTTCCCAATCGGCAACAACCATCGCTTTGTCAGGCAATTCTGTATAGATGGTAATTAGTTTTTGTTGGGCCGAGTCGTTTGACATTTCAGTTACCTGGCGGATCAATGAAAGGATATCAAAATCCTTGGGATTAAAATTCATTCTGCCGGTTTGTGAACGCGACCATTCCAACAGGTTCAGGAGCAAATCCATTGCCCGTTGTGAGGAATCAAGCATAGTCTTTGCATATATTTCGATCCCTTCATAGCTCTTTTCCCTTATCGAGTCTATTAAAAGGTTACCGAATCCAAGAATGGCGTTGAAAGGGCTTTTCAGGTCGTGGGCAATAATAGTGAAAAACTTATCTTTAGTGGCAATTTGCTCACGCAAATCGGCTTCGCTTTCTTTCAGTGCTTCCTCAACTTCCTTTAAATTGGTTATATCTACTGCAGTTACTAAGAATTTTAATTTATCATCTGAGATCACCCCTTCGAGGTGAAGGTAACTTCCTGGCTTGCCATGAATGTTCAACCTTACCTCGCAGACAGCTTTTGAATAGTGCTCAATGACTTTGTTTAAAAAGGCATTGTAAGCGGGTAAAGTATCAGGGGTAATAAATAGGCCCAATCTTTTGTTTATAAAATAAGAACGGTTGTTACCGAGCATTTTGGCCCCTTCAAGGTTCAATTGTAGAATGTCGCCCAAGTCGCTGAGGGTAAAATATCCGGCAGGGGCCAAGTCGTATAAGGCAGTAGCGGTATCTGCTTGTTGAAGTGCCAGCATGAGTTTAGCGTTCTGCATTTCGAGTTCCTCTTTCTGCATTTCGAGTTCAATCTGGTGGACCTCGAGTTCATGAATTAGTTTGAGTTGATCGAACTGGGTTTGTCCATCCCCGGAGAAGTCAGTTGAATGGGTATCTGTTTGGGCAAATTTCTTTTCTAAGCTTTCTTCGGCCATTTGCCGCAGTGAAACAGGATTGGTCAAATTAATCTTTTTCATGTGCCTACCATTTATTAATCTTTTTCATCTGTTTATGTGTTTACTTCTCATTTGGTTATAGTTGTTTCTAATCATTCTTTTGTGTGTCAAAAACTATTGACATGGACGTTTCATGTGTCGACCATTTTATATTAAAATTCAACGTTGCATCTTCAAGGTTTTCTTTAATTAATTCCTGAAAACATTAAAAAGTTCCCCATATTTCCATCCTTCCTCTTTTGATTACCCCTTATGCATCATATTCAAGATTGATCCACTACTTTCGCTCCCCACAACATACATCGGCTCCTATATTCCCTGGCAGCCAAATAAGCTCAATTTCATTTACTTGATGTAAGTATTAAAACTTAATAACATTAATCATTTCCTTATGTTCGTATAAAGTTAAGAATCTGCTAAAAAATCCTCCTGCTAAACGGTTATTTTCTATCTATACGCACTCTTTAATAGGAATCATCAGGCCCTTTAGCACACCTAAAGTAAATAATCTTTCGATGTAATCCATCTTTCCTTACTATTTTACATGCTTTGATAAACATAAGCATATTTTCCAAACGGCAAGCGCACTTGAAGCAGTATTTTTTACCTTCGCGCGAGAAATGTTTGGATGATCCAGGCAACATTCCATTCTCTTTTCTGCTTTACAGAAGTTAACACTGAAGAGAAAAGACCTATATATTTATTTCCAATTTACCAGGGAACCAGTCAGCATAAAGCATTTATTTGGATGAAATTTTTTAATTTTGGTGTAAGAAGAGTGTTTTTAATTCCCCGCAAAAAAGCAATGTACATTTCCTTTCATTAATGTTGATGGAGATGATTTTCCAATCCCATCCACTTCCTATATTTTGCCATCATCTGTAACTCATCTGTAACCTTTCTGTAATCTAGGGTTACAGAAAGGTTACAGATGAGTTACAGATGGGTTACTAATGCAAGCAAAGTCTAGCATAAGACAAGAGATATAAAGGTGGAAGAATCCCTTTGTCTTTGGCATATTGATTTTTTTTTGTTTTTCTATTGAGGTAACCCTAACAAAATGAGGTTTTTAAAAGGGGAATTTTACCAATTAAAGGTAAGGGAATAATACCGATTGGAGAAGTGTTATAGTCCAATTTCTGTATACTCAATTGGGCTATAACACTTTCCGCCTGTGCGGCGGACAAGTCTATCCATCAGCAATCTACTAGAAATGCCAATTGGACTAATTAATAATTCCCATAGGTATAAGAAAGAATAAAACAGGAAAAGCGGTTAAAAACCGCCTGACCCGATTTGGCCCGGATTACAGAATTGTCAATTGTTCTACAAGAACTTCTCCCTTTTCTGAAGGTTGAACAAACCATACAGCACAAATAACAATGAACCAACCGCCAGGAATATCCGGTTTTTAAGCGATGTTTCCTGCCACACCATCTCATTGAGACGGTCAGGAATGCTGAAGGGATTCAAAAAGATATTCCACATGGTGCGATCGAGTATCCCGGACAGGATGAGCAACAACACTCCAATGATGACCATTACTACAGCCGTACCGTTTCCGTTTTTAATGATTGTTGAAAACAGGAAAGCCATGGATCCAAGGAAGTAAATAGGGAACATGACGTGCCAGGTGATTTCAAAAATATTGACCTGGGTAAGCAGGAAATAGCTCATGGTGGTAAGGCCGATCATCATTATAAAAACCAGCGAGAAGACCAGTATCAGCCTTATCAGCCATACTTTGTAGCGGTAGTCGGGTATTCCAAAGAGTATTTCCAGGATGCCCGCATCCAAGTCATTTTGAATGCCGAAGGTCATGGGGTAAAAGATCAGCAGTATCCCGGGCATGATCTGAAGCCCGTAGATAAAACCTTCATCGATCTGTTCTCCATCCATCACATTCACAATGGCAATAAAAAAGTAAAAGGCGATGGCAGCCAGCACGAACCAGATAAAGCGGTTGCCAAAAATCACTTTCATATTGTACTTCACCATTTTCCGGAACAGGGTCCAAAGGTTGGCGGTATTGATAGCTGAATTCATAGTTAATCTGTTGTTTTTATGTTTTAAGTGCCTGAGTACCTTAGTACCTGAGTACCTTAGTTACTAAGGCACTCAGGTACTAAGGTACTCAGGCACTTCTTTATCATTTCAAATCCTTAATCAAACACAAATAAGCGTCTTCGAGAATAGGGCTGGCCGGTACTGCATCTTCAGATGGCTTTTTCTTAGACAGAAAACGAACCCTGATATGATCGCCCTGCCGCATATGGTGGGTGATCAAATGTTTGTTTTCCATCTTGTCGAAGTCCGTTGCCGGTATATCGAACTGCCAGACCATATCTTTGGCCAGGTGCACCATGTCCATGGGTGTTCCGTGGTATTTAACCCTTCCGCGGTTGATAACAGCCACCTGGTTACACGAGCTTGAAATATCTTCAATGATGTGGGTAGAGAAGATCACAATGCGTTCGCGGCTCAGCTCAACCAACAGGTTGCGGAAGCGGATGCGCTCGCGGGGATCAAGCCCTGCGGTAGGCTCATCGACCACCAGTATCTTAGGCAGGTGCAGCAATATCTGCGCAATACCGATGCGCTGCTTCATACCTCCCGAGAATGAGCCTATTTTATGGTCTTTCTTTTCCCACAGGTGAACGGCTTTCAGTACATACTCAATACGGTCAGCACGTTCTTTGGTGTCCGTAATTCCTTTCAAAATGGCCTGGTAGTCCAGAAAGTCAGCAGCAGGCATATTCTCGTAGGTTCCGAATTCCTGGGGCAGATAACCAATCAGTCCCTGCAGTTCTTCACGCTTTTCCTGGGTGTCGATGCCGTTGATCCAGATCTTTCCATAGCTCTGCTCGTAAATACCGCAGATAATACGCATCATGGTTGATTTTCCTGCCCCATTGGGGCCCAGCAAACCAAACATCCCGGTGCCAATGTTAATGGATACACCGTTCAGCGCCTTGAATGGCTGGTGCTGTTTGCCAATGAAAGGGATTTTCTTTACCGTGCGCAGGGTTTGACGGCGCAGGGTGCCAAAGCGCCCCGAGATACGGTCTATGTTTACTTTCTCCTCATACAGTTTTTTTGCCGTAACGGAGATAATCAAAGCCAGGTACCATAATATCCCAAAGATGGCTACCAGTCCGATGGCCTTGGTTGCTTTCCAGACAAAGAATAGTTCGATAGCAGGCAGAATCCAGAATAAGAAAGTTTTTCCCCAGCGGTAGAATTTAAGTGGACGTTTCTTGCCTGTTTTTTCAGCCCTGAAGCCCATGTAGTAGCCAAAGGGTTTCCACATCCCCTGTGCCAGCGCGGCGATGGCTACCGAAAGCACAAGTGACCAGAATGCCGTATCCAGGTAAATGAACGTGAAATAGATAAGGCCTACCAGCAAGGGAAGCTGCCAGATCATATAATCGAACTCCCGCAGGGTATGATAGTTCTTCTCCAAGCCTGCCCGCCGGCGTATTTTTTTACCTGCTTCCCACTCGCGTGAGAAGCGGCTTTCGCGGTCGTAGATCTTTACCAGGTTCTGGATGCGGATATGAATAGGATCGCCCTCGCCGATCAGCTTGGTCTTGGCCTTGCGCAGGCTGTTCAGGATAAACCAGGTAGTGCCTGGCACCAGGATCACGATCAGCACCAGATCAATGCCCTGCCATAACCCGGATTCCACATACATGAAGGTAAGGAAGAAAAAGCCGGCCATGAGCACAAACTGGATGATTTTAACCTGCATGGTTTGTTCCTTGAACCATTCCAGGGCATTTTCGAGCCCTGAATAGAACGTGGGGATGAATACCAGGGTAAGGATGGTACTTAAGGTAAGGCCTCCGATGACCACAATGGCAAAGGGGGCTCCGATAGCGCTTACATATTCCGCATCGCCCATAGCAAGTGGTAGCATACCCACAATGGTGGTGATGGTGGTAATCAGTATGGGCCTAACGCGCGAAAGGCCGGATGTCATCAGGGCGCGGGCGCGGCGGAAGCCTCGGCCTCGAAGGATATTGGCATAGTCAATAAGAATAATCCCATTGTTGACTACCACGCCCAGTAAAATCAAAAAGCCGATCAGGGTATTTGAATTAAGCAGGCTGTTGTTGGTAATAATCAGGGCAACCAAAGAGCCGACAGCCGCCAGAGGGATTGAAAACAGCAACACGAACGGAGTTACCACGGATTCAAATACCGAAGCCATGATCATAAATATCAAGACTATGGCAGCGGCAATAAGGATATAAAAATCAGAGAAATCGGTTTCATCATGGATCACTTCCACAGCAACTCCTGAGGGCAGGTTGTAGTTGGCAACCAATTCATCGATCTCATAGCGGTAAGCGGCCAGAAGATCATTCGAGCTGCGTGCCTCACTTACAAACTGATAATTGACCTCGATCTGTTTTTCCTGGTTTACCCTGGTAATCCCGGTAAGACCTGAGGCATATACGATGTTTGTAAAATCCTGTAGATCATGGATTCCCCCGTTGGCATCACTGACAGGCAGCATTCTTAATTCTTCCATGCTGCGGTCAGTTCGCTTATCCTCTTCTTCGGCATTGTCAGACTCTTTTTGGGTAATGATGATCTCGTATTCGTCAACTCCCTGCTTGTATTGAATGTTGGTGGCTATTTCCTTGGAAAAGGAATTGATTTCAGACAATACATTGCTGAGTGAGATATTGTACTCGGTCATCAGCAAAGGGTTGAAGTACATGTGCACCTCGGGCCGGTTGTCTGAGATGTTCAGGTTTACCCTGTTGACCGATTCCAGCTGGTCGATAAAATACTTAAGGTCTTCGCCCACGGCCTGCAGCTGCTTGAAGTCCTGGCCTTTGAGGACGATTTTTTCCTCATCACTGCCTATACCCATCATTTTCTGGAAGCTGCCCATCATGTTACGGCTTCCCCCTTGGAAATTGTTGGTATTCTGGGTCTGGGTAAATGAGATGGAAGAAGCCTTGATGCCGTTGGTTCGCTTCTCGATATCGTTTTTGATCTCGGCAAAGGTACGGTCAGCAACGGTTTCAAACTCTTCTTTCAGTTTGATGGTAACCGTTGCCGCTTCTTCTTCTATTTTGCTGATCACATCCTGTTTTTCCCCCAGGTCTTCCAGTTTCTTCTCAATCTCCTGAACGGTCTTGTCGGTAGTTTCCAGCGACGATCCGGAAGGCATGGTGACAAACAGGCGTATTTCCTGATTTTCTATTTCCTGCAGGGCACTGACACTTATAGCCAGGCTGATAATCAGGGTAAGGAAGAAGAGTATAATTCCCCCGATAACCGTACCTGCCGGATAGCGCATGCATGATTTGAGGAAAACCAGGTATATCTGCACCATGCGTGAGTTGGTGGTTACTTTTTCATAGAAGATGTTCTTGGCAATCTGTCGCTTCATCATGGCATAAGAGGCCATTGGGACGAGCATAACGGCTACGGCCAGTGAAACAACCAGGGTGGAAATAATTGAAACCCCTACATTGTAGCCCAGCATGACGATCAGAAAATTGTCGGAAAAGAGAAAGGGCAGAAAGACCACAATCGTTGTAAGGGTGGCAGCCACGATGGAGCGCCATACTTCCGTAGTACCCTGTACAACGGCCTGCAAGGGGGGGACTCCCTTACCTGCAAGCCGGTAAATGTTTTCAAGTACCACCACGCTGTTATCGAGCAGCATCCCGATGGCCAGGGCCATTCCTACAAGGGTCAGGCTGTTGATGGTCACTCCAAAAGCATAAAACAAGTTGAAGGATGTTAAAATGGAGATGGGTATGGCCAGGGCCATAAAGGAGACGATGCGGAAGTTCTTCAGGAAGATCCAGAGAACAAAGATGGCCATAATCCCGCCCACCAGGGCCAGATCCATGATCTGGCTGATGTTCTCTTCCATCTGGTCGGCCGAATTGCTTATTTCGGCTATTTCGATCTCTTTGGTGACCATCTTCTCATTGAGCGTTTTCAGGACTTCACGCGTAGCTTTGGAGAGTTCGATCATGTTGGCCTGCGAATCGTTGGCAAGCAGGATGGTTACCGCATCTTTGCCATTAACACGGCTGAAGGATGTTTCTTCCTTTACCCCAAACCTAACTTCAGCAATATCTTTAAGCAGAATCGGACCGGGAGCTACGACCAGGTTTTCGATATCTTCAACCTTGGTATACTCGGCCGTTACATGCACAAAATACTGAAGGGTTTTTTCCTTCAGGTTTCCAACATAGGTACGGGATCCTGAGTTTTGGGAAAGTACACTCCTTACTTGCCCGGGTGTAATATTGTATGCTTCACAGGCCTTGGTGTCCAGGATAATTTCGATAGACTTTTGCTTTCCCCCGTATACATTCACCGCTGCAATGCCGTCAATGTTTTCCAGATCGGGCTTAATGTACTGATCAACAATGGTGCGCACACGGTCTATACCACCTTCGCCGCGAGCCTGTACTTCCATAAACTGGCTGTTCTGTAGCTGCTTCACATCGATCTTCGCCACATTGACCCGCACGTTCTCGGGCATCGTGGATTGTATCTCGTTGATTTTTTCCTGAAGTTTCAGGTAGGCATACTTGAAATTTACATCTTTCTGGTAATATACCACTATGGTGCTTTGTCTGCTATTGACATTGGATTCAATGGATTCAATGCCTTCAAGTGTACCGATAGCTCCTTCAAGGGGAACAACCACATGGTTTTCCATGTATTCCGGAGCCAGCTCTGTGGCAGAGGAAGCCTGGACATAAAGGAAAGGAAGTTCGGCATTGGGCATCAATTCAACCGGCAGCTGCTTATAGGAAACATACCCTAGCACGGTAAGCCCTAAGAACAACATGCTGATCAATACTTTTCGCTGTATGATAAATTTCATTAGAAATGAATGAGTTATAATTTATAGTCGTCTTCTCATTTAAATGGAAATATGATAAGAAAGAAGAATCAGCAATACGAATAATCCTTCTTTCGAATTCGGTATATCTTCTTTTTCTTTTACTCTATCACAGGCTTAAC
>JACMKG010000242.1 GCA_014380255.1 Prolixibacteraceae bacterium
AATATCCAGGCAAAGGCCCATGCGGGCATCCATATCCTTGATTCGTACATAAGCGCTTTCGCAGCTTGGGTATACCAGGTCGCCCGGGCCATGGTTGTGAATGGCCAGACGGATATTGGTTTCTTTCACTTTCTTTTCGACATAAGGAAGCAAAGCATGCTGAGGCACACCGATAATCATGTTCATGCCCGCTTTACGCGCATACGCAAAGGCGGCATCCACTTCAGCTTCCGATTTCATATAAATAACGCCCCCTGAGCCAAGGTCCACGCCTGCGTCCTTGCATTTCTTCACCACCTCGGCGATTTCGGCATCCGAAGCTGTCAGTTTCAGGTGAAAGTCTTTTAACGAGATGTGTTTTATTCCAAGGCGTTGACATACAGCCAGGGCATCATCGATGTTCATTTTGCGCAGCGTATAGGAAGCCAGTCCCAACTGAAGGGGCAGCGAAACAGGCTTTTTGGCCGGAGCAACAGCTGAGTGAGCCACACCAGGCAGGGCTACAGCAGCCATGCCCAGTCCGGTTAGTTTTAAGAAATTGCGTCTGTTAGCTTGCATTGTTTTATAGGTTTTTGATTTTAATACTTCTGAATTTCACCTGATCGTTATGATATTGCAGCAGGATAGGCGTTTGTTCAACCATTCCGAAGTCTTTAAAGTCTTTGAATTTGCTTTTGGCAACCAGTTCTTTGAAAGGTTCAGAACCTCTTACGAATTCAACCACTTTTACTCCATTGAGCCAATGTTCGATGCGGTTATCGGCAGTTGCCACGATACGGCCCCTGTTCCATTCACCGGCAGGCTTGGTAAAACGGTCCTGTTTGTCGGCTTTGATCAGGTCGTAGAGAGAAGACATGGTACGGTTACCGTCAATGCCCATTTTGGCATCGGGATGTTTCTTATCATCCAGCACCTGGTATTCGAGGCCTACGGAAGCTCCGCCGTTGCCGATATAATACTTAACGCCACTGTTAGCGCCTTCAGCAAAATTAAATTCAAACTGCAAATCAAAAGCAGTAAATTTCTCTTCCGTAACAATATCCACCCCTTTTACCTGAGCTTCCGGGCGACTGGCAACAGCCATCAGCGTTTGTTCTTCTACTTTCCAGCCTTCAGCGGGGAACTGATCCTTGTTAACAGCTTTCCAGCCTTTGGTCGTCTGACCGTCGAAGAGCATTTTCCAGCCTTGTTCTTTCTCAGCCTTGCTAAGGGTATTGGGTAACAGGTTAACTACAAAAACATCGGCTTTTTCGGTAGCTTTTAATCCGGTGGTTTTGATGCGGATATTCTTCCACTTAATTTGTTTGCCTGGCTGATCGGTGGCACCAATGGAATGAACCTGCAAAGCGATCAGGCCTGAAGGAGTCGTGTTGTCCAGTACATAAGCGACAGGCACGCCATTTAACCAGGTGCGGATGCTGCTTCCGATGCATTCAATGCGATATTTATTCCACTGGTTCAGTTTAAAGGCAGCCTTAGCGGCAGGGTTCAGCTCGTTGGTATAAAGCCAGCCCCGGCGAGCTTCATCGTAAATGCCACCACTCCATGCACGGGTGGAAGGGTCGACCTCGCATTGGTAACCATGAACGCGACCATTCATCACCTCAGGCTTACTGATGCTACGGAATTGGATGCCTGAATTCATATCATTGGCAACAAACAAGTCGAGTTCGAGGATAAAATCACTGTATTCTTTATCCGTTGCAAGAAAGGAGTTGGGAGTATTTGATACCGTAGTGCCCACAATCTCGCCATTTTCGACTTTATAGTCGGCCTTGCCGTTAAGCTGGTGCCATCCTGTTAAATCTTTACCATTGAAAAGGCTTTGCCAGCCACCGTTTGACTTGGCTGATACGGCTATAGCTACCAATACGAGTAGCAGGGAAAGCTGAATTTTTCTCATTGATGTTAGGTTTAAGTTCTGTTTAAAATATTTCCGTGTGCGATAACGGAACAAATTTAAAAATTTAAATGATGGATTTGTAATGTTCTTGAACATGTATCAGGAATTTCAACACATATTGGGATTATCTTTAAATTTGAAAATCTATTTTAATAAGCATTGCGTATAAAACTATACCTTTGTGAAGGTATTTAAACCTGAAAGCTCATGAATTTAGAAACAAGAAAGTTAAATATCATTAGCTGGATTTCCCGCTTAGAGGATGAAACAATCATTGATAGGATTGAAAAACTTCAATCCTATGGTGAAGATTGGTGGGAAATGATTGATGAAAATGAAAAGGCTCAAATAAAAAATGGAATTCTTCAGGCTGATAGTGGTGATGTTAAAACCTCTGAAGAAGTATTGTCAAAGTACCGGAAATGGCTTTAAAAATACTTTGGACCCCGCAGGCTGAAAAGGGATATGATGAAATCATAAATCATTTAGTTGAAAAATGGACCGATCGTGAAGTACGAAGTTTCCTTAAAGAGACCAGGCAATTTCTCGATCTCCTTAGCAAAAATCCCCATCTGTTACAACCTTCATCAACTCGAAAGAATATCTACCGGGGTCCGATTAATCCATTAACAATCGTTACTTATCGCTATAGACCTCAAAAGAAAGTTATTGAATTATTGAATATCCGAGGTGCAAGGCAAAAGCCTCAGAATTAATTCAGACTGAGCGTGATCTTTTCCTTTGATTTATGTTTCCCATCATCAATATGTAGAATGAAGACGACTATATTAATTACTTATGCATTGGTACTCCTTCTGATAGGTCTTTATTCCTACCTAAAGATTAAAACTCCCTTTGATTATTTCCTGGCGGGAAAGAAGACCGGTGTCTGGCAAATATCTGGAAGCCTGCTCGCTACCATCCTGGGAGGGTCGGCCATATTGGGAACGATCGGTTTGGCCGAGAGCCAGTCGTGGGCATCAGCCTGGTATATACTGGCAGCCAGCCTGGGATTGCTGGGATTGCTGCCCATCGTGAGGAAAGTCTATTCGAAGGGGAAATTCACACTGCCAGAATTGATTGGCCAGTATTACGGGGAATCAGCGCGCAGGGTAACTTCCCTGATTATTCCCATAGCATGGCTTGGCATTGTTGCCGCCCAGATCATTGCAGGGGCCCAGATACTGGTTAGCTTCTTCGAATTGACGTATTTCTCCGGAGTAATCCTTACAGGGGTGATATTTATCGTTTACACCTATATTGGCGGTCAGGTATCAGTGATGAAAACAGATATCTTCCAGTCTTTCTTCATTCTGGGAGGGATAATCCTTACGGCCATCCTGATTCCAGCCGGGCAACTACCTGCTTTACCTTCGTTTGCAGGAAGTTTCCCTTTCAACGATCATTTTTCGCCGTTCGACCTATTTATCCTCATTCTTACTTTCTCCAGCACCTTTGTGGTAGGGCCGGATATCTATTCGCGCGTCTTTTGTTCCAAGGACCAGAAGACAGCCTTCAGGAGTGTACTGATTGTTGCCCTTATACTGATTCCATTTGCCTTTGTGCTGGCTTACGTGGGAATGTACGCGGCCACTTTTCATGCCGGTGCCCAGAACAGTTCGGCACTGGTGAACCTGGCTAATGTTTATTTGCCTGATTGGGCAACCGGGCTGTTGATCGCCGCGCTGATATCCGCGGTGCTTTCCACCGCATCCACTACCCTGCTGACTACTTCGATGATATTAAGCGAGTTATTCCATAAAGACCTCAATAATCAGCAGTCGTTCAGGCAAACGAAACTCTTTTTAATCGTTGTTGGCTTGTTAAGTATGCTGATCTCATTGAAAGTCACTTCCATTGTTTCATCCTTGCTGCTGGCCTTATCCTTTTACTCGGGAGCCTTTATCATACCGATGATAGCAGCCCTTTTTGGCTTGCCGTACAATAAACGATTCAGCATACTGGCCATGCTTTCAGGTGGGGTATTAGCCCTTGTAGGAAAGCTGATAATGACCTTTGGTCAGCCTGAGATAGGGCAATATGTGCTTATTTCAGGATTTATTATGAATACAATTTTACTTTTTCTACCTTTAGGGAAATCTAAAGCTTATGAAATCACTGGTACTTGAAAGATACAATGAATTTACCTTGCAGGACACAGAAGTTCCCGAGGTAAAGAGCGGTTGGGTGCTTATCAAAGTGAGAGCCTGCGGCATCTGCGGAAGCGATGTTCACGGCATGGACGGAAGCACCGGCAGACGGCAGCCCCCCTTAATTATGGGGCATGAGGCTGCAGGTACTATCGCTAAACTGGGCGATAAGGTATTGAACTGGAAGGTGGGCGATCGGGTAACTTTTGATTCTACTATTTCATGCGGTGATTGTTATTACTGCAAACGAGGCGATATTAACCTATGCGACAACAGGCGTGTGCTGGGCGTTTCATGCAATGAGTACCGCCAGAACGGGGCATTCGCCGAATATGTGACAGTCCCGGCGCATATCCTCTATGCTATTCCCGACAACATCAGTTTTGAACAGGCAGCCATGATTGAGGCCGTTTCGATTGCCGTACACGCTACCGCCATCAGTTCGGTTAAGGCCAATGACGCCGCCGTTGTTATAGGCTGCGGCATGATAGGTTTGTTGTGCATACAGGCTTTGAAAGCGGCCGGTTGCGGAAAGCTGATCGTCGTTGATCAGGTAGAAGAAAAACTAACATTAGCCACCCAATTGGGCGCTGACCTTGCATTGAAATCTGACGATGGTGAGTTAATGAATAAAATACTCCGTGAAACAGCATCCCGGGGTGCAGATATAGTATTTGAAGTCGTTGGAATTGACGCTACCGTTAACCTGGCCATTGATTGTGCACGAAAAGGAGGACAGGTTACCCTGGTTGGCAACTTAGCTCCTGAAGTCAGGTTTCCGCTTCAGAAAGTGGTGACCAGGCAATTGAAGGTACAAGGTTCATGCGCCTCGGCAGGAGAATATCCGCTGTGCCTGGAACTTATTGCTTCAGGGAAAATAAATGTTGATCAACTCATCAGTGCCACAGCTCCGCTTGAAGAAGGAAACGAATGGTTTCATAGGCTGTACAACAAGGAAAGCGGTTTGATGAAAGTGATCTTACGTCCCTGAAACAAGGAAAAAGGCAAAAATAAAAGTAACAAAGTGCCTGAGTGCCTTAGTGCCTTAGTTGTAAAGTATCAGTCCATCAATCCAAATAAATAAGAAATAAGAAACAAGAAATAAGGAATCAGGAAGTAAAGACCAAAGCTTCAATCCTTAAATCCATCAGAATCTCGGAAGTACGTTTTTTACTTTTGCCTTTTTACTTTTTAGTTGAACTAATTACCTGAACTAAAATAACTACCATGAGTATCAATGTTGCCATCATCGGCTGTGCTAAAATTGCACACTTACATGCCAAGGCTATTTTACAACTACCCCACCTGAACTTGAAGGCCGTGTGGAGTCGCACCCCTGAATCGGCTCAGAAGTTTGTGGATGAATATTCGGTAAAAGCCTATTCATCCATCACCCAGATGGTTCAGGAAGAAAACATTGGAATGTCCATCATTTGTACTGCGCATCCCTATCATGCCGATGTAGCCATTGAGGCGATGAATGCCGGATCGCATGTATTGATAGAAAAGCCACTTGCCTCCACCCTGCAGGACTGTGACCGCATTATAGAGGCTGCTACACGCACCGGACGCATGACCGGAGTAGTTAGTCAGCGGCGCTGGTATCAGCCCATTCAACGCATGAAAAAGGCCATTGATGAGGGCAAGATAGGCACCCCTGCCCTGGGAACCATCCAGATGCTGGGATGGCGCGACCGCTCTTACTTTGAATCCGATGCCTGGCGTGGATCATGGACACAGGAAGGTGGGGGCGTGCTGGTTAATCAGTCGCCTCACCAGCTTGATCTGTTGCAATGGATGATGGGCGATATTGAGGAGGTCTTTGGCTACTGGGGCAACATTAACCATCCTTACATCGAGGTGGAGGATACCGCCGTGGCAGTGATACGATTTAAAAATGGTGGGCTGGGAAATATCCTGGTCAGCAATTCCCAGAAGCCTGGCATTTACGGTAAGGTTCATATTCATGGTAGCAACGGCGCAACTGTTGGTTCACAGCCTGAAGGTGGCGCCATGTTTATAGCCGGGAAGACTACCATTGCAGAGCCTCCCAAGCTTGATTTGTGGACCGTTCCAGGAGAAGAATCCATGATGGAAGAATGGAATAAAGCCGACAGCGATCAGTTTCATGCAGTAGATCCTATGACCTGGTATTTCAAACAACAGCTGGAAGACTTTGCTGATGCTATTTTGAATAACCGTCCCCCGATGGTTACCGCCGAAGAAGGGCGCAAAACCGTTGAACTGTTTACAGCTATCTATCGTTCACAACGTGATGGCAAGCCAGTGAAGTTTCCTTTGCAACCAGAATATGACAAGGAAGATATGGATGGGCGGTTAAAGTAAATCGAAGGAAGGCAAAAGGCAAAAGGCAAAAGTAAAAAGTAAAAAGTAAAGAGGGGTGCTTCGGAGATTCTGAGATTAAAGGACTGATAGACTGATGGACTGAAGGATTGATGGATTGATACTTAGCAACTCAGGCACTTC
>JACMKG010000243.1 GCA_014380255.1 Prolixibacteraceae bacterium
ATCACCCAGCCAGCCGGCATCCTTGTAGACCAAAAGCTGGCTTTGTATCCAGTCGGAATAATACTCGGGATAAGCCACTGCCCATAGCTGAGTAAGGTTCCAGAACCCGCCCCATATGGCATCTGTGTTGTAATGGTGGTGAACGGGTTGATGTTTTTCATTCAGCGGTATTTGTCCGTTTTCGCCATTGTTCTTGGGATAAGCCCCGTTCACATCGCTGGCCAGGCCTCTTCCTAAAAGGGCATGAAACAACCCGGTATAAAATTTCACTTTATCACTTTCAACTTTACCTTCCACGGTAATTCGGCCCAGGTATTCGCTCCAGGTTGCCAATGCGATCTTTTTGGCCTGATCAAAATTCAGGCTTTTAGCCTCCGAGTCCAGGTTTAAGCGCGCGTTGTCAAGCGAGGTGTACGACAAGCCAATTTTTAGCTCGATTGCTTCATTCTCCTGGGTATCAAAAGTAAAATACAAGCCTGCTCCAACTCCCCGCTCTTCCCGGCTGGAAGGATTGGTCTTATCTTTTACAAAACTTCCGAATGAAGATGGCTTTTTGTTCATTTCACCCGAAAAATACATTCTTACATCTGCACCATTCTGGTATTTATTCACATATACCGGAGAAGTAATCACATAACCTTCTATCCGGCCATCCTTGGTATAGGTAACAAAAGCATCTTTGACCTTTCCACTCTCTCCCTGCTCGTTACCTATGTCAAAAAGAATATGGGCCTGGTTGGTTTTCGGGAAAGTATAGCGGTGAAACCCAACGCGCTTGGTGGCAGTAAGCTCAGCCTTTACGTTATAATCTTTCAATACAACTGAATAATACCCCGGACTGGCATGTTCATCTTTCTTATCAAACAACGAACGATACCCTTCAGTGGGTTTATCCAAATCCCCGGGAACAGTCTGTAAGGGTCCAACTATTGGAGCAACTACCACTCCTCCAACTTGAAATTCATGGAAATTGGCAAATCCTTCAATGGAGGTATGCCTGAAATCATATCCTACAGCCTGCCATCCATCTGCATTTCCAAGGTGCGCATCCGTAGAAGGGGCCAGTTTAGCCATCCCAAAGGGAACAGCAGCAGGGGTATAAAAAAACCACCGGCAATGGGCCGTTCCAATGTTTGGGTCCACATAGTCAATCGGTCCTTTCACCCCTTTACCCTGAATAGTGGCAATAGACAGAACGAATAAAAGAATGATCAGTTTTATTTTTAAACAATGTTGCATTTCCTATAAGTTTAGCGAATAATGTTAGTTAATCCAAGTTGCTAGCTACTGGCTTCTGGTCTCTGGCAAAACTATGCAGCTATCATCATATTGCCTGTGATCGAAGCATTTCTTGCCAGCAACTAGTCGCAAGCCGCCCTTTTTTATTATTCAAATTTTCTATTTAAGCTACCATTTCCTTAGATCTGGCAACCTGCGTTAATTTGTTTCTTTGCTTGCGATGCCCCAATTCGTATTAGGCTTATCACCCATTTCCAGAATCAGGCTGCCACCTTTCAACAATTCTGAAGCGGGGAAATAAAACGAATCCAGCTTCTTACCATTTAAAAGGGCACTTTGCACATACATGTTTTTTCTCGAGGCATTCCTTGCCTCGATGGTAAATTGCTGGCCACGGTTATACCTTTTGCCTAAATCGATCACTATCTTTTCATACAGCGGACTGGCAATTTCATACACTGGATCGGCACTGCAACCACCATCAGTCTGGAAAAGACCAATGGAAGCCATAATCAGCCAGGCACTCATCTGCCCCTGGTCTTCATCACCCAAATAGGCATTGGCCAAGCCGTATCCATAGTATTTCTCGATGATCGAACGGCTCCAGCGCTGTGTCAGCCATGGGCGATCAACCCAGTTAAAAAGAAAGGCAAAGTGCATCGACTGCTGGTTCCCCTGCACCACCGGATAATCCCAGTATTGATCATTGGGCGCATTGTACCTCCATGGCTCACTGGCCTTAAAACCCCAGTTTAACCGCTCGACGAATGTATCCTTCCCCATGACCTTTGCCAGTTCAGGAACATCCTGAGGTACAAAATAGCTAAGCTGCCACGCATTTCCTTCCACATAGTGATGGTTTCTTCCTGTCTGGAAAGGATCGAATGGTTCCACAAATTTGCCTTTGCTGTCTTTCATTTCAGCAAAACCGGTCTTTGGATTAAACGCATTTTTCCACCATTGCCCACGTTCAGAAAATATAACATAGTCCTCACTTTTACTCAGTGACTTTGCAAACTGAGCCAAGGTCCAGTCATCATACGAATATTCCAGTGTATTGGAATAACGACCAAGGTCTGAAGGGACATATTTATATTTCATATAGGCTACCAGGTCCCGGTTACCGGCAAAGCCTCCTGCCACCTGGGTAGCTGGCGTGGTTTGCATCTTTTTCATGGCCTGGAATGCCTTTTCAGCATCGAAATCACGAATCCCCATTTGATAAGCAGACACCATTTGCGGAATCTCATGCTCGGCTACCATCACCGGAATGTATTCCATTCCTGCCGGACCTTTGG
>JACMKG010000244.1 GCA_014380255.1 Prolixibacteraceae bacterium
AGGAGATGCTACTTGAAACTAGGCCCGAGTCGCAGGGGAAACCAGATCGGCACGCACTTGGAATTTGGAACCTGGAACCTGGAACTTTACCTCCAACGGATTCAAAAAAGCCCGGATTGACAAAGCAGTTCAGGATATTCTTTGAAAGGAACCTGCGAATAAAAATTACCGACCGACAATACCTGTTCATCAACCTGCTTGAAGCTCCGATGCTGGCTGTAATCGTGGCCTGGTTCACCCGTTTTAGGGAAGGGGATAAGTATATTTTTTTCGAAAATAAAAGTCTAATCTCTTACCTTTTCATGTCTGTGGTCGTGGTATTGTTTATGGGAACAATTGGCAGTGCTGAAGAAATTATCAAAGACCGTAAAATACTACTCCGTGAATCATTCCTCAACCTGAGCCGGTTCAGCTATCTAAATTCAAAAATACTGTTCCTGGTTTTGCTTTCAGCATTTCAATCGTTCAGTTTTGTATTGATCGGGAACCATATCCTTGGAATTCATGGTATGACAATGGCGTTCTGGCTAATTCTTTTTTCTGTGTCTGTGTTCTCCAACTTTTTGGGATTGAATATTTCATCGGCATTCAATTCGGTTGAAGCCATCTACATCTTAATTCCCTTGTTACTGATACCCCAGATTCTGCTCTGTGGGGTCATAGTCAAATTCGACGATTTACAGAGCAAAAACGCTCATAAGGATGCGGTGCCCTTTATTGGGGAAATAATGGCTTCCAGGTGGGCTTTTGAAGCCTTAGCTGTGGAACAGTTTAAAGACAACCGGTACATGGCCCGTTTTTTTGAGTTGGAAAAAGAAATAGCACAGGCTCAATATCGCTCCGAAATATTGACTACTGAATTGATCGGGCAGGTCGACCTTATAGATGGAATATTAAGACTTAATCCCGAGTACTCAGGAGAAGATTCACAAAAGCTGAGGATCATTAAAAATGAAATCGAAAAACTGGATGATGAAAACGTTCTTCCTGAATTTAAGTATACAGAAAACCTGAGGCCCGGAAAATTCAACTCCGCAATTGCGGAGCTTATAAAAGTGCACCTCAACAACCTGAAGGCTTTTTATAATAATCGGTATCAAGATGTCAAATCAAAGAAAGATCGGTTGATCAATCGCCTGAATAAAGAAAAGGGTGATCAGTTTCTCCTGGATGAAAAAATGAAATTTCATAACAAATCGCTTGAAGTGCTGGTAACCAACTCTGATGCAAAACAATTTTACCGAGAAACCCCTGTTGGGTATATGCAAAAAATCGCCCCGATATACAAGGAACCTGATCCCGATTTTCATCGGGACGGAAGGGCCCACTTTTTGGCTTCACACAAAATCCTTTGGGGTCATTCTGTTGACACGTTGACTTTTAACGTGGGGGTGATTTGGCTGATGAGTACATTTCTATACATTTCCCTGTATTTCGACTGGCTGCGGAAAATGCTGGGAATATCGCTTCAGTTTAACCATCTTAAAAGTTTATTTACAAATGGGAGAAAGGAAAATTAAGCATTTCGTCATTGAAAACCAGGTTGGAGAATTGACGACTATGGCTGAAAAAATTAAGGAGCTGGCTGATAAGTGGCAGTTGCCACAGGCACTTGCCTTAAACATTAATCTGGTGATTGAAGAAGCGCTTACCAATATTATCTTTTATGCTTTCCCGGACAAAGGTAAACACCAGATAAAGATCTCGGTTATCCTAAACAATAACCTGCTCACCATTAAAATAGCCGATGATGGTATTCCATTCAATCCTTTGTTACAGCAACAACCTGATATTACCTTACCTGCTGAGCAAAGGCCTGTCGGGGGACTTGGAATCTTCCTCATATCGCAGATTATGGATACCATGCATTATACAAGGCAGAAAAACCAAAATATTTTAAAATTAAATAAAAGCATTTGATATGAATATTAAGAAAGAAAAAATAGGAGATTTTACCGTTCTAAGAATCCAAGGAAGAATTGACACTGTCCACTCTTCTACTTTAGAGGGTGAGGTTAACCAGCTGTTTGACAAGGATGAGAAGAATTTGATCTTCAATTGCGGCGAAGTGGACTATATCAGTAGTTCGGGGTTAAGGGTGTTTCTGGTTGCACAAAAAAAAGCAATTTCAATAAACGGAAAGCTCTATTTATGCAATATGCAGCCAGCTATTCAGGAGATTTTCAGGATATCCGGATTCTCTAATTTATTTAGAATATTCGACACACAGGAAGAAGTTCTGAAAAACCAATGATTTTAATTCGAAATTACTATCGTTATGCATCTGTCTTTAGGTTTATTCGTATCCAGCATATTAATTACCCAGCGTTTATTAAGGTTCTCAAAAATAACCAACCTTCTGCAATGGGAAAGATGGTTCTCCTATGCCAGGTTCTTTTGCTTTTTCCTGTTTATTTCCGAAGTAATTCTATCAGCATCAGAAACTACCAGATGGATATGGCATATATTCCTGATTTCACTCCTTACTTTTGCTTTTAAACAGGACGAATTGCGTCCCATGCGCATGTTCTTAGCCGCCTTTGTGCCTTATGTGCTGGTATCTTTTTTGAGTGATTTAACCGAGGCGATCAGTAAAGATTTATTTGAACAATGGGACAATTATTTTGATACAGCTTCCATGCTGGCTGTCATCTGGCTGCTGGCTACTCTTTTTAGTCAGTACAGGCAGATCAAATCAGCAGAAAAAGAGAGGATCAAAAGACAGAAAGAAGATGAGATGAACATGGCCATTGCCAGACGAAAAGTTGAACTGGAAGAACTGGTTGCCGAACGTACGGCTGAACTTCGAATGCAAAAGGAGGAATTAGAGCATACGCTAAATGAGTTACGTACCACCCAGTCACAGCTTATCCAATCCGAAAAAATGGCATCTCTTGGAGAACTTACCGCAGGCATTGCCCACGAAATACAGAACCCACTTAATTTTGTCAATAACTTTTCAGACGTAAATACCGAATTAATTGCTGAATTGGAAGAAGAAAGGAAAAAGGAAAAGCGTGACTTCGAAAATGAAGAGGCCATATTGAATGATTTAAAAGAAAACGAGCAAAAGATAAATCACCATGGCAAACGAGCAGAAGCTATCGTAAAAGCGATGTTGCTACACTCACGCTCTTCAACGGGGAAAAAAGAGCCCACCGATATCAATGCCCTGGCTGATGAATACCTTCGCCTCTCCTACCATGGATTGCGGGCAAAAGATAAATCGTTTACTGCAACGATGGAGACGGATTTCAGCCCCGGGCTTGAACCTGTAAATGTCATTCCTCAGGATATGGGCAGGGTAATCCTTAATTTAATCAACAATGCCTTTTATGCTGTTACAGAGAAAAAGAAACGTTCGGGTGATAACTATAAGCCA
>JACMKG010000245.1 GCA_014380255.1 Prolixibacteraceae bacterium
CGAATCAGGGAGAAACTGGATTTGCTTTCCGCCTCAGAATTTCGCTCCTATACCAAAGCCGACGGTACTAAGCTGCTCGATCTGGGGGCAAGTACCGATTGGCAGGATGAGATTTTTGCTACGGGCATTACCCAAAGCCACAATCTTTCCTATGGCGGGGGAACCGAGGACTTCACCTATCAAACCTCTCTGGGTTACCTTGACCAGGAAGGAATTGTTGGCAAGACAGCTACACAAAAACTCAATGGAAGAATCAGGGTTACTCAAAGAGCCCTGGAGGGACGATTAAACCTGGAGGGCAGCCTGATTGCTTCCCATGTACAAGATGACCGCGCCGCCATTGGAGAAACTGGTGGGTATCAAGGAGACTTGATTTTATCGGCACTAAAACTAAACCCCACTTATCCGATCTTTAAGGAGGACGGAACCTATTTCCTACGTGCCAATGACCAACGCAACCCTGTTGCCATGATCAATCTGGTGGATGATGAAACACTCACAGACCGGATTCTGGCCAACATGTCCGCAGAGTATCAGATAATTCCCAATTTGAATTACCGGATGAATGTAGGATTCGATCGTACGGTGGCTGAACGCAGGGTGAATCAAAATGAGGAGTTGATCTATGTACGCAACAAGGGAGAAGCCGATATCAACGGCATTACAGCCAGTAACCGGTTGATTGAAAATTATCTGACTTACCTCATGGAGAGTGGGGAAGAACATTCCTTTAATTTTCTATTGGGACATGCTTACCAATTCTTCAAGGTGAATACCACAGAGATAAATGTAACAGGCTTTACAGTAGATGAAGTGAAATACACCGATAGGCTTATCTATGGTAATTCGTCAGCCGCAACAGTCACTTCAACGGCCATCGAGCGGGAATTGCAATCGTTCTTTGGAAGAATCAATTACAGCTATATGGACAAATATCTTTTGACCCTTACCGGGCGACTGGACGGCTCTTCCAAATTCGGTGAAAACAATAAATACGGGTTCTTCCCCTCTGCCGCTCTTGCCTGGCGAATTTCAGAGGAGGACTTTATGGAAGGCAATACCCTGTTTAGCAACCTTAAACTTCGCCTGGGCTGGGGTTTAACCGGTAACCAGGAGATTCCTGAAAAGATATCTCAACTATTAGTGGGTACACAATCCGATGCCAACGGGTACTTTAACGGAAGGCCTATCCCGGGACTTGCCTATCTTAGGACCCCGAATCCTGATATTAAGTGGGAAACAACCATCCAGACCAATGTTGGATTGGATTTTGGCTTTTTGGAAAACCGGTTCTCAGGCACCATTGATTTCTTCAATAAGAAAACAAAGGACGTGCTGTTGCAAATCCCCGGCAAGCAGCCCTCTCCTGCCAATACACAATGGTTAAATGTCCCGGACCTGGAAATCATCAACAATGGTATTGAAATAGGGTTGGATGGTAAGTTGATTGACCAGCAGGATCTTAGCTGGGAAGTGGGCTTTAACTTTTCCTATATAAAAAATGAAGTAAAAAAACTACCTGTCACTTTGATTGAAACCGGGGTGGCCAGCGGTCAGGGACTTTCTGATACCCGGGTACAGATTATTACCAACGGCCAACCTGTGGCTACCTTCTATGGATTGGTCTTCCAGGGATTGGATGAAAATGGGATCAGCATCTATAAAAAAGATGCCAATGGCGTTAATGTCAAAGAATACCTGGGGTCGGCTTTACCTGACTTTACCTACAGTTTTAATACCGCATTGAAGTTTAAAGATTTTGATTTCAGCATGTTCTGGTATGGATCGGGGGGCAATAAAGTGTATAACAATGCGGCCAATGCCTTATTCTTTAAAGGGCCATTAAACAATGGGTTTAATGTGATCAAAGAGGTTTTTAGTTCACCTGAAAGTCCTACCAACTCCAATGCCTTCTCGTCCCGTTTTATTGAAGATGCCTCCTTTTTAAGGCTATCCAACGTTACGATTGGTTATTCATTCAATACAACAGCCATCAATTGGGTAAAGAGTGCCCGGGTCTATGTGACGGGCAATAACCTGTTGGTGTTCACCGATTACAGTGGCTTTGATCCCGAAGTAAATGTAGATGCGAATGAAAACGATGTGCCTTCTTTGGGTATTGATTTTACAACTTTTCCCAAACCACGCACCTTTACTTTTGGTGTAAATCTTCAATTTTAATGACAATTTAAATCTGAAACAAATGAAACAAAATAGTTTTATAATACTGCTTACAGTATTTGCCTTGTTAGGAACAGTAAGCTGTACCGACCTGGAAGAAAACATCCTGGATGAACAACTTGGCGTTGATTTACCCAATAATCCTGAAAACATTGAAGGGTTAATCAGCCCTCCTTATGCAAGTTTGAGAAATACCATTGAATGGTTTGGCTACTGGGGTTTGCAGGAAGTGACTTCCGATGAGGTTATTTTTCCAACCCGTGGATCTGACTGGTTCGACAATGGGCTCTGGCAGCAACTTCACCTGCATACCTGGACGCCTGACCATTTCCGCATGAGAGAGGTTTGGGACGCCCTTGGTCAGGGAATAGCACGGGCTAATCTGGCGATATATTACATCGGGCAGTTTCCGCAAAATGCCACCACAGCGCAATACATCAGCGAAGCCCGCTTCCTGCGTGCTTACTACATGTATTTAATCACTGACCTGTATGGCCAGGTGCCCTTCCGTGAACCGGATGAACTTGACTTCAAGGTTTCACCCAGGGTGATGGACCGCAAGGAGGCCACCGACTATATTATATCAGAAATGATGGCCGTAATGCCTACCCTGAAAACCAAAGCAGAAGTAGGTTCTACAAGGGCCACCCAGGGAGCGGCACAGGCCTTGCTGGCTAAAGTTTACCTGAACTATGAAGTGTATACCGGGGAAGCCAAATGGGCCGAGGCGATCCAGGCCTGTGATGCTTTGATTAACTCCGGGGCTTACCAGGTAGAGGAAGATTATTGGGTCATGTTCCAAAAGTTTGTGGACGAAAACCCGGAATTTATCCTCCGTGTGCCCATGGATGATGCCGTTGATATGGGAAGCGGTAGTGTCTGGGTGAACTTCACCCTGCATTACAGCCAGTTATTCGGCAATTACAACAGTATGTGGAATGGGGGTGCCACTACAAGTACTTTCTTTGAAACCTGGGATATGGAAAACGATGCGCGCTTTTACGATGACCGGATCAAGCCAGAAACAGGATTTAACCAGGGCTTTTTAGTCGGGCAGCAATACGGTGTAAATGGAGAAGCTTTGAAGCAACGTGATGGAAGCCCATTGATTTTTGTTCCGGAATTAAATTTGTTGAGTTCACCGGAGAACGCGGGTATCCGGGTGGTAAAATTTGCACCCAATCCGGCCAGTACGCGGACAGGCGATTTTGGGCCTAACGATGTGCCAATCATGCGAATTTCCGACGTTTACCTGATGCGGGCCGAAGCCCGCTTCAGAAGTGGAAATACAACAGGGGCTTTGGAGGATATTAATTATATCCGTGAAAGAAGAAGTGCAGAAGGTAAAACCTTACCACTGCGCACCTCCTTAACGTTGGATGATATTCTGGATGAACGTGGCTATGAACTTTACTGGGAAGGCTTTCGTCGACAGGATCTGATTCGCTTTGACAGGTTTACAGAAGCATGGCAGGAAAAACCCGTAACCGATGAATCAAGAGAACTATTCCCCTTGCCAACAGCGGCAGTGGATGTGAATGAAAACTTACAGCAGAATCCGGGATATTAAGGCCTTGGAACTGATTAGTATAATTGAAAAGCGGTTTTCGTTCAGAAAACCGCTTTTTTTA
>JACMKG010000029.1 GCA_014380255.1 Prolixibacteraceae bacterium
AGGCCCAATGAGAAATATCCGAAAGATCAGCTTAAACGAATTCGTGAAGCATTGGATAAACAAAACAAGTAACTTTGGCGTCGCAATAAGCGTTAACTTATCGTTTGCGCTTATTGATACAACAGGCATCATACAATAACGAAGAAAAAATATACAACTTGGAACAAAACATTAAGGCGCAACTGATTAGCTTGTTTGAAGCCCACTTCAAAGAGGAAGTGATCTTATTTGAATTACTGCCTGCATCAGGCTCTTATCGTGAGTATGCCCGCATGAAAGGCATTAATCATCAGGTGATAGGTGCTTACAACCAGGATATCAAAGAGAACAATGCTTTCTTTGAATTCACACGGCATTTCATTAACAAGGAGATCCCGGTTCCTCATATATATACCATCAGTGACGACCAGAGACTTTACCTGCAGGAAGATTTAGGGAATACAACCCTGTTTGATTTTCTTAGCCATACACGCGAAACGGAAGGCTTTTCGGATCGGATCATGAATGAATACAAGAAAGTATTAAAAGAGCTTCCACGCATTCAACTGGTGGCCGGCAAAGATATTGACTACAAAGTCTGCTATCCAAGGATGGCTTTTGACAAGCAATCGATGATGTGGGATTTGAATTATTTCAAGTATTACTTTCTCAAACTTGCAAAGATACCTTTCGATGAGCAGGCCCTGGAAGATGATTTCGAAGTCTTTAGCGATTACCTGCTTGCAGCAGACAACAATTACTTCCTCTACCGCGATTTCCAGTCACGCAATATCATGCTGAAGGACAATAAGGTATTTTTTATTGATTACCAGGGTGGCCGCAAAGGTGCCCTGCAATACGACCTGGCCTCGCTTCTTTATGATGCCAAGGCAGATATACCGAATCAAGAGAGGGAAGAATTGCTGGATTTCTATTTGGAAGAACTGAGCAAGTACAAGGAAGTTGACAGGGATAAATTCACCTCCCTTTTTGATGGGTATGTGCTTATCCGCATCATGCAGGCCATGGGCGCTTATGGGTTCCGTGGCTTCTTCGAGAAGAAGAAACATTTTCTGAAGAGCATTCCCTATGCCTTGAAAAACCTGGAAACCCTGCTTGCAAAGAGTACCATCGAGGTAAAACTTCCCGAGCTGATGAAAGTACTGAAAGAAGTATGCCAGTCGTCCTTTTTGAAATCCCTTGGTAAGGAAAAGAAAAGCAAACTTACAGTGACTATCAGAAGCTTCTCTTACAAAAAGGGAATCCCGGTAGACACCTCAGGCAATGGCGGAGGTTTTGTATTCGATTGCAGGGCTATCCATAACCCTGGCCGCTATACTGAATACAAGCAGTCTACGGGAAAGGACACGGAAGTCATTCAATTCCTGGAAGAAAAATCTGCCATGGCTGAATTTCTTACCCCTATAATAACCCTCATATCACAATCGGTAGAGGTGTATCTCAAAAGGGGATTTACCAGCCTTAGTGTAGGCTTTGGATGCACCGGGGGACAACACCGCTCGGTATATGCAGCTGAGAAAATGGCAGAGTATTTAAGAAACAAATACCCTGTTACGGTTGTTCTTCAGCACATCGAACAGGATAATAAATAAAAAATGGGCAAAACAAAGTGTAAGGATAAAGATTACAAAGAAAAAGATGATGCGGTATATATTTGCAAACGTTGTGAACGCTCGTCAAAGAAAGAAGAGAAAGTTTGTAAGCCTAAGAAAATAAAAGACTGATAAGGTTATGGTTAAGTCAGTCAATAAAAGATATCATAAATCACTGCTATCAGTCCTATACATACTGATATCCCTTCCCCTGTTGGCGCAATTTAAGGTGGAAGGAAAGGTGTTGGATGCCGAAACACAAAGGCCTGTTCAATCATTCAGACTAACCACAGGAAGCGAGGAATATATCTTTAAAGATGGCACTTTCCTGATTGAACAGCCTTCATTGACTGAAGAAACCAGGCTTATCGTTAACGCCGAAGGTTATTTGCCGGTAAGCATTCCCTTAACAAAAGATTCACCCGGTGTGCTTACCATACAGCTGATTCCTCAGAATATCAACATTCAGGAAATAGTAGTCAAAGCTTTTGGCTCTGAGAAAAGGCTGATGGATACCCCTGGCTCAATTGGAATTATTACCAACCGGCAACTTGTAAGAGAACCTTCTTTTACCCTGGCGCCATCGGTTAATAAATTCCCGGGGGTATGGATGCAGAGCGGCTCGATGAATACCAACCGGCTCACCATCCGGGGTATTGGTACCCGCTCGGCGTATGGAAGCAACAAGATTAGAGCCTATTACGGAGATATACCACTGACCAACGGGGTGGGTGAAACAACCCTTGAAGACCTGGAACTGGAGCAAATGTCGGATATTGAAATCATCAAAGGTCCGGCATCCGGGTTTTATGGCTCAGGCCTTGGCGGAGTGCTTCTTTTTAACCCGGCAAAGGCTACCCGGACACAGTTTTCCCAAAGCGTATCCATCGGATCATTTAATACCATCAAGTACAGCGGCAAAGCAGATATTGCTACCAGGAACGGCAGCCATTCAGTCATATACAGCCGCTTTCACAGTGATGGCTACCGGGATAACAATGAGATGGACAGGCACAATGTGACCCTGGCATCCAGCATGACCAAAAAGCAAATTACGGTTAACCTGTTGGGTGCTTTTATCCAGAGCGATGCTTATATTCCCAGTTCCATTGATTTCAATACGTTCATGAATACCCCTCAAAGGGCTGCCGCCAACTGGGCTGCTGCACGGGGCTATGAAGACTACAGGCGAGCCTTTGGAGGCCTTACGTTGCAGCAAGGATTCAATGATAACCTTTTAGCTAAAGTGAGCTTATTTGGCCAAATAAACACCAACAATGAGCTGCGGCCCTTCAACATTCTGCAGGAGCAAAACAATTATGTAGGGGCAAGAGCCATTGCTGAGAAAAAGTTTACCACTGCGAACTATGTGCTAAAGATTATTGCAGGAGATGAGTTCTTTACGGAGAACTACGACTGGCAGACTCTTGAGAATGAAGAGCGTGTGGCAGGGGCCATCCTGTCGGATAATCATGAACGCAGATGGTATAACAACCTATTCCTTTTGGCAGACCTTAATCTGTTGGAAAAGATGATTGTATCGGCAAGTGTTAACCTTAATCAGACCAGTTACCGCTATGAAGATCAGTTTTTGGAGAATGGAGACCAGGGCGGAGAACACAAGTTCCCGGTGATCCTGTCGCCAAGGCTGGCAGCTTCATGGATTATGAATAAAGACCTGCGCATCTTCTCGGTAGTGAGTCATGGCTTCTCCCCTCCTACCCTTGAAGAAACCCTGTTGCCCGGTGGATTGCGCAACACATCCATCCAGCCGGAAACAGGATGGAACTACGAACTGGGCACCAAGGGCCAATTAGGACAATCGCTCTCCTTTGAACTTTCAGCATATTATATGAAAGTAAAAAACCTGCTGGTTGCCCAACGTACAGGCGAGGATGAATACATGGGGATCAACGCCGGGGGAACCAATCACCCGGGAATTGAAGCAAGGGTAGATTACCGGCTTATCAACCGTCCTGACTGGAGCTCTTACCTGAGAGTCAACGCAACAGCTACCCGGTACCGCTTTGCAGAGTTTACCGACCGAGGAAATGACTATGCGGGCAACAAGCTGACCGGTACACCCGACCTGCAGACCAACTGGATGCTGGAAACCTCGCACAAAAAAGGCTTTTTCCTGAACCTGCACTACCTGACAGTGGGCCGGATGCCCATGCGCGATGATAATTCCATCTATTCGAAGGCCTATGAACTTACCAATGTGATGGCAGGCTATGAAAAGACATTCAGGAATCTCTCTATCGGCCTTTCTTCGGGCATACAAAACCTTCTGGATGAGCATTATGCCTCTATGATCCTGATCAACGCCACGGCTCCGGGCACCCAATCGCCCCGCTATTACTATCCCGGGTTACCTCGCAACTACAAGGCACAGGTAAGCCTAAGGTATTCATTTTAAGCTTTCTCATCGAAGTACCGCAAAAACAGGTGTAAATAAACCTTGTCTTCAACTAAATAATAATAATTATTTTCTTTATTTACAATAACATTTCGTAGGTTTGATGTGATTATATTTACCCGAATATAAGATCAATGCTTATGGGATACAATCCGAAACTGCATCACAGACGTTCAATACGCTTGAAAGAATATGATTATTCTCAAGAGGGATTGTATTTTATAACCCTTTGTGCACAAAACAAGGAATGTTTATTTGGACATATTGTTAACCATCAAATGATTTTAAATGATGCAGGTAACATGGTTGAGAAATGGGTAAAAGAGTTAAAAAATAAATATCCTAATATTGATTATGGGGAATATATGGTAATGCCCAATCATTTTCATTGCATTGTAGAAATTGTATCATCCCATAAATGCGCCAATAGCAGCAATGCCCTCGTAGGGGCGCCCCTATGTGGGCGCCCAAATGATACCCCCATCATTAACACGATTACGGGTAATTTCCCTGTATCTGATCCATCAACCATATCAATGGATACAACAAATAAATATGGCATACACAATCAGCAATACAATGCCACAATAGGCAATATGCTGGATTGGTTTAAAACAATGTCCACAAATGAATACATCCGGGGGGTAAAAACAATGAACTGGCAAAGGTTTGATGGTAAATTGTGGCAACGCAATTACTGGGAACACGTAATTCGTAATCAACAAGCATATGAGACGATTTCTAACTATATTATTGCAAATCCCGCCAACTGGAACGAGGATAAATTCTATAAACAATGAATTTGACAATAACATCGTCCTGTAGAAAAGGGCGCCCACGCAGGGGTGCCCCTACGGCAACATTCTGTTCATTATAATTTTTTACCAATGATCCAATCCATTAAGGCAACATTCAAGAACTGGGTAACATTTCTAAAAAGCCCACAGGAGGAAACTAGCACAGACCTGTCATTCGCCCATAAAATGAAGATAACGGGCAACCTGTTTTTAATTGAGTTGCCTGTAACACTACTGTTTATCGTCCTAATAGGCCTTTTAATCCAATTTAAATTAATTGATTTAGGCAAACATGGCTTGGAGGATTTGATGGCCAAATTATCCTACCTTCAGCTTATTCTAATCCTTGTATTGATTGTTCCATTTATGGAAGAGATCCTTTTCAGATTGCCTCTTAAATACAAAAGGAATTACCTGTTAAGAGGGTTGGTTTGGATAGTATCACAAACAGGTATTATTCAAAAGGAGAAGTTGAATGAGAAGGTGCAAAGATACTGGAAGAGTGCCTTTAGATACTTCTTTTATATGATGGCATTCAGCTTTGGTTTTATACATCTAACAAACTTTGAAAAAGCCGGAGACCTGATTTTACTGCTGCCTTTACTTACACTATCACAATGTGTCGGTGGACTTATAATAGGTTACCTCCGTGTAAAACTTGGCTTTTTATGGGGCTACTTTTACCATTCGTTCTTCAATTTCATATTCTTTACAATTAGCTTCCTTTCTTTCCAGTCAGCGCTTTCTTCCCTGGAAACCACGCTTCCTTATCATTTTAAAGATGATACAGCGAGTATTGATATTCTGGAAAGTAAGCCTGATGCCAGAAACAACGGAAAGGCTTTTTCGGATTGCAGTATAACTCCTGGCAGAATTGAGTACCATCAGTTCAAGGTAGATGATTTGGTTGCCAGTCTTTATATGAAAACCCACAAGTATGTTATTACCAATGGTATTCAGTTTATTAAGGATAAGGACATCATCGACATAAAGTCTGAATTATATGCCAATCAGAGCAATACGGATTCCATAAGATACTTATTGACAGTTCACCTTCAGAAAGCATTGGGGCTTAAGATAGAAAAGAGGATCATTCAAAAAGATGCATGGGAAGTCTATGTAATTGACAAAGCTAAAATTCATAAAGATACATCCAACAAAGAATTGATGCAGGTAAATGGGAGCTTGATGTCTATAGCAAGATATTTAGACAGAATCCATTCGAAAGAATTTATCTTCAGTTCAGATGAAATCAATCAATCTTCCATAATTATGCCAATCAATGCTAACTTTGAGATGTTGCATGAATACCTTGAAAAGGAATATGGCATTGGCTTACGAAAGGTTAAAAAAGACATCGAATTTATAACTATAGAAAGGACGGCAATACAAGAAGAAAAGCCAATGATCTAATAGGTTCGAGAACCTTAAGCAATAAGAAATACGACAAAGAGTTTGATTTTAAAAACACTTGGAGTTATGACAACATTATACGCATTATTTACAATTCAGAATTAAAAAAGTAAGCACTGTTGGTCCTATCGTTTTGGAAATTACACATAACAACAACATTAAAATATCCATTTTATGAAAAACGAAGATGACTTAAAGCTGGTTGAAGTGTTTGCAGGAGAATTATGGCAAGCTACCATGATCAAGAATGTATTGGAAGACAATAACATTCAGTTGTTTATTCAAAACAGTTTAATGGGAGTTATTGAACCTTGGGTGGTGTCTCCCGGAGGTTTTGAACCTGTAAAGGTGATAGTTACCAATACTGATTATGAAAAGGCCATGCAATTGGTTGGGGAGTATAATCATAGCAAACCCTTGATGTAAGATCAATAACATACTAATTAACCTCGCGACACATGAAAAAGAGCCTATTTTTATCAGTATTCTTGCTTTTAATATCTGCAGTAATTGTAAACAGTCAAACTATACCAGTTACTCAAAAGGCTGCAGTAAATCAAAAAGCCCGATATCTGAAGGAAGACTTAAAGGTATTTCTGGTGAAAAACACCCTTTATCCTAAGGAAGGCCTTTCCAACAATATAGAAGGAGACGTGGTGCTGTCTTTTGTGATAAATAAAGAAGGTCGCATGGACAGCTTAACTATTGAAAGCTCTGCGGACAATTCTCTGGCAGTAAGTGCTGTAACTGCATTTACAAAGGTTTCTGATCATGAATGGAGTCCGGCCAGGATAAACGATCTACCGATAGATCAGAAATACAAGGTGATCTTCAGGTTCAGGCAGTTTTTCGATACAGAGCCCTATGATTACAAAGCACAGGCCAGGCGCTTATTCGATAAGGAGAAATATGAAAAAGCACTGAAGGTGTACAATGAAGGAATTGAGGATAATCAATACGATGTTGCAATGTTTGAAGAACGATCAAGGGTAAAAAAGATATTGGGAGATACCGAAGGATCTCAATTAGACCATGCAATTGCGGTTGCCCTGAAAGAAGAAATAATGACTGTTGTGAATATCAATGCAGTTGCCAGGACAAGGGTGGTCCAAACAAAAGTGATTACTACCACCCCTGTTTCAAGATATTAATAACGCGAGTTCGATGTAAGTATCGTTGTTTTTGAAGTACGAGTGACAGAGTGCCTGAGTGTCTGAGTGCCTGAGTACCTTAGTACCTAAGTGACATAGTGCCTAAGTTGCAAAGAGATAAAGTACCTATTTAATACAGAACACTGATCATATACTCCTTTTCAGAGAAAATAGATTCTGTAATCATCTAAAAATCAAAAGGTGAAACTTGTCTTTCTTATGTACTCAGGCACTAAGGCACTCAGGTACTCAGGTACTAAGGTACTAAGGTACTCAGGCACTTTATCAAACCACATTCGCTTATATCGAACTCAGGTTAATAGCTGTAACATTTCATTAAACAAGACTTATAATACTGGCTGGTAATCCCTGACCTAAATTACTTTATACGATACGTTTTTTATCGCTTGACTTAACCCACCGGTCCTTCTTGCAAACCTTGCAGGTATGGCTGGTGGCAGGTTTCAGTTTTTCTGTATATCCACAGAATGCACAGGAATAGAAATCAGGCAGATGAATCTTGTGAGTGCTTTTACTTAAAGAGTCGGGCATGATGGGCAATCCATATTTTACCTCTTCATCGGGAAAATAAAAAATGCTGATGTTGCCTGAACTTTCTATGATAGC
>JACMKG010000246.1 GCA_014380255.1 Prolixibacteraceae bacterium
CGATTCTTCTGCCCAGGTGTGGCCTTACCTTCCTTTGGCCAATGAGGACGAGAAACTTAAAGCATTGCTGGCCGGGGTAATCAACCGCCAGACTCAGTGCATCCTGATTGATCCCTATGCCAATGCATTTAACGATGGGCCAATAGGTAGTGAATGGATGAGCGACCTTACGGATATGAAACCTGAACTCCATGAACGCAAATGGGAAATAGATTCACTATGCTATACCGTGCGACTGGCTTACCATTACTGGAAGACTACCGGTGATACAACTGTCTTTGATGCCGACTGGAAGAAAGCTGCCCAATTGATCCATCAAACATTTGTGGAACAGCAACGCAAAGAAAACAAAGGCCCGTATAAATTCCAGCGCAAAACAGACCGTCAGCTCGACACTGTTTCCAATGATGGCTGGGGACAACCATTGAAACCTGTTGGATTGATCAACTCAACGTTCCGTCCATCAGATGATGCTACCACTTATGGCTTCCTGATCCCATCCAACCTGTTCGCGGTGACTTCTCTTCGTCAGTTGGCTGAAATCAGCAACAAAGTTACAGGCGACAAGGCTTTTGCTGAAAAATGCCTGACCCTGGCTAAGGAAGTAGACGCAGCTATCCAGAAATACGCCATTGTGAACCATCCTAAATACGGCAAGGTTTATGCCTTCGAAGTAGATGGTTTTGGTAATGTTGCACTGATGGATGATGCCAATGTGCCCAGTTTGCTGGCTCTTCCATACCTGGGTTGTGTCGAAATCAACGATCCGGTTTACCAGAATACACGAAAACTGGTATGGAGCAACGACAATCCTTACTTCTTCAGCGGAACAGCCGGTGAAGGAATTGGCGGACCTCACGTAGGATACGATATGGTATGGCCTATGAGCATTATCATGCGGGCTATGACCAGCACCAACGATCAGGAAATTGCCTCTTGCATCAAAACTCTCGTAGCTACCGATGCGGACACAGGGTTCATGCACGAAACATTTCACAAGAACGATCCTGCTAAATTCACCCGTCACTGGTTTGCATGGGCCAATACACTCTTTGGAGAACTTGTCCTTAAACTAGTGAAAGCCGGTAAATTATAAAATTTGACTCACAGTCTTTGACTGAATCTTATTGCTTAAAGCAGCTGCATAATTTCATGTAGCTGCTTTATTTTTTTATAGATGATGGAACTCATCAAATCCTGGAATTGCATCTATATAGATCGTCAACTATTATTGTTATCCGTAAATGATCTGTTTGGCGATCTTTCAATAATGCATCCTCTAGAAAGCAGTTTCTGGTAAAACCATTCAGCTATTGAGGTCATTTTTGTAACTTGTCAAGTCATTTTTCTGCCCAAACGGACATTTATTTTCGTATCTCCTTTTAATAATTCATTGGCACTTGACCGTTTCCCTTTTTAATTCTTCAAAATACCTTAGTTTTGTATTCGTTAATTTGGAAAGGTAAAGAATGAAGCGATTACACCGATTTATTATAAAGAGCTTTCTTGGTCCGTTTTTTATGACCTTTTTCATTTGTGTATTTATTCTGCTGATGCAATTTCTGTGGAAATACATTGATGAATTGGTGGGGAAAGGACTTGACTGGAGAATTGTTACAGAATTATTGGTATATGCCTCCGCCGGATTGGTCCCATTGGCTTTTCCTTTGGCCATGCTGCTTGCTTCCATTATGACCTTTGGCAACATGGGAGAGAACTATGAACTGGTAGCCATGAAAGCTTCTGGAATCTCTCTTTTCCGCATCATGCGCCCCCTGATGCTCGTTACTTTGCTCTTGACAGGTATCGCCTTTTACTTTTCGAACAGTGTTCTTCCCAAGACTAACCTTAAGTTTTACACCCTGCTTTTCAGTGTGAAAAGCCAGAAGCCTGAGATGGTTATCAAAGAAGGCGTTTTTTCGAATGATATGGAAAACTACAGCATCAAAGTAGAGCGCAAAGGCCGCGATAACAATATGCTGTACGGTTTAATGATATACAATCACGCCAATAGAAATGGCAATACCAACGTGACAGTCGCCGATTCGGGGAAGATGGAAGTTACTGAGATCGCAGAAAATAAAAAGTTTATGTCCGTTACCCTGTACAATGGCTACAGTTACTGGGAAGAAAAGGAACCACATTCGAACCAAAATAAACGTTTCCCGTTCAGGCGTGAATCATTTAAAAAGGAAGTGATCAATATCAGCATGAGTGGATTTGAATTCAACAGAACTGATGAAAGCTTGTATGCAGGGGCTTCTAAAATGATGAATGTGAATGAGTTGAAAGTCAATGGAGATTCCGTTTTTCAGGATTATAAGATCAGGATTTGGCGTTTTGTGACCTCCCTGAATTACCAAAATGATGTAAGTACACAGATTGGTTGGCTCGTAAACCCTGGTGATACCTTGAAACCAAACCCGATAGCAAAGCCGGATACCTTGGTGGATATTGATAAAGTATTTGCCTCGTTAAGCACTTTCGAGAAAGAAGAATTGTACCGAAGAACTATCGAGAATGTAAGAAGTAATTCGCAGCTGATCAATCAGCAGGTGGATGAAATGTACGTCAGCAGAAGACATGTGAACAACTATTCGATGGAGTGGCACCGCAAATTTACTCTTTCAATAGCTTGTCTTATTTTCTTTTTTATCGGTGCCCCTCTGGGTGCCATTATCCGAAAAGGCGGCCTTGGAATGCCCGTTGTTGTTTCTATTCTAATGTTTATTGCCTATTATATTTTAATGATTACGGGAGAGAAGTTTGCCCGCGAAGATGCATGGTCGATGGAAGGAGGCATGTGGTTTTCTTCATTGGTATTTCTGCCCCTCGGTATCTGGCTGACCTATAAGGCAGCTACCGACTCAGGTGTGATGAATATAGAAAGTTATCAATTATTCTTTAAGAAGCTGTTTAATGCAGTGTCTTTTAAGAGTAAAAAAAATGAAATATAATCTGATGCAAATACTGCAGTTGATGAACAAAGTGCCATGGCCTCCCAATGACGGAGGTGCCATTGCTTGTCTGAATATGACTAAAGGATTTTCGATGCTCGGTCATGAAGTGACCGTCTTGAGTATGAATACCGCCAAGCATCATGTCAACCTGAAAGAATTGCCATCGCATATACGCAATCAGGCTGATTTTCACCTGGTGGAAGTTCCTGCTGCCATCAACTACCTGGAAGCGGCCTTTAACCTTTTATTCTCTGACCTGCCTTATAATGCGCAACGTTTCATCTCCGATGATTTTAGTCAACAGCTGGCTGAACTTTTATCAGTAAAAACGTTTGATGTCATACAACTTGAAGGGTTGTATCTCTGTCCTTATATCCCGGTGATTCGCAAGTTCTCGGATGCGCTGATCGTTTACAGGGCTCACAACATTGAGTATGAAATATGGGACCGTACGGCCAGGTTATCCAATGGTTTGCGGTCTAAATACCTTCGCAATCTTTCCAGGCGTATTAAACGTTTTGAAATTAGCTACCTGAATACCTATGACCTGCTGGTTCCCATCACCGATCGTGACGGCATCATTCTTGACTCATTGGGCAATGTGAAACCTCGTCATACCTCACAGACCGGTATTGATTTTGCTTCACTGGTACCAACGGCTAAAAAGCTTGAATTCCCCTCCCTGTTTCATATCGGAGCCTTAGACTGGGCGCCTAACCAGGAGGGTCTTTTATGGTTTTTTGATAAATGCTGGCCAAAGATACATTCCGAAAACCCGACATTGAAATTCTACTTGGCGGGAAGAAATGCTCCTGCCTGGCTTGAACGCCAACTGAAGCTTGACGGGGTAGTATACCTGGGAGAAATAGCAGATGCTTATGATTTTATCAACTCGAAGGCCATTATGGTGGTTCCACTGTTCTCGGGAAGTGGTATGCGAATAAAGATCATTGAAGGAATGGCCCTTGGTAAACCAATTATTACAACCGATATCGGCACAGAAGGTATTCCGACACAAGACGGTCACAACATTCTGATTGCAAACAGTGATGAACAGTTTATCGAGTCCATTAACCGATTGATCAGTAACCGTGCTTTATTTGATGAGATTGGGAAAAATGCCATCGGCTTTATTCAGGAAAAATTCGATAACCTGTCGCAGGCTAGTGCCTTGATTGATTTCTACAAAAAACAAATGGAGACCGTAAAAGCATAGGTCACAGATTCTGAAGGCCTGAGGGATTGGTTAAAAAGGGTTGTATGGTTAGATGGTTGAAGGGTTAAATGGTTGGGCATCCATATTAGTGTTCTTATTGTCTTTATTGTCCTTACCGTCCTTAAAGTCTTTAAGGGCTGAAGGGTTGGATTAAAAATAAAACAGTATAAATCTTGGAAATAGCATTCTGGATATTGTTTGGTGTGGTAGTCTATACCTTTGCAGGATATGCCATACTGCTGGCCATACTTCTTTTTTTTAAGAAGATGCTGGGCATTAAAAAAAAGGATATCCCGGCTGCCAACGTCCCTCTCCCAGAAGTTTGTTTGTTTGTTACAGCCTACAATGAATCAGATTATGTAGAGGCCAAGGTAAGTAACATGTTGTCTCTCAATTATCCATCCGATAAAATCCAATACCTTTGGATCACTGATGGATCGGATGATGGTACCCCCGAAAAACTCAGGCAATACCCGCAGATGGAAGTGCATCACCTGCCTGAAAGAAATGGCAAAATACATGCGATGAACCGTGGGATGAAGTTTGTAAAAGCTCCCATTGTGATCTACTCCGACAGCAATACCATTCTGTGTCCTGATGCCATTGATATTATCGTAAAAACGTTCAGTAATCCAAAGGTTGGTTGTATCGCTGGCGAGAAACGCATTGTTGATAATAAACTGGACAGTGCAGCCGGATCGGGTGAGAATATTTACTGGAAATTCGAATCATGGGTAAAGCGCATGGACAGTGAATTCAATTCAACGGTAGGAGCTGTGGGTGAACTTTTTGCCATTCGTACCTCTCTTTACACGGAAGTTGAAAATGATACGATCCTGGATGATTTTGTTATTTCACTTCGTATTGCCGAAAAAGGATATCTCATCGCCTATACTCCCGATGCTTATGCCATCGAAACTGCCTCGGTGAATGTAAAGGAAGAGCTGAAAAGGAAAGTTCGGATAGCTGCCGGTGGCCTGCAGACGGTTGTAAGGCTGAAAGAACTGCTGAATCCCTTTCGCTATGGCTGGCTTTCGATTCAATATATTTCCCACAAAGTGTTAAGATGGACCATTGCTCCCATAGCCTTGTTCCTGTTGTTTTTTGTAAATTTTATGATCCTGCTGAAAGGAAACCTGAATCAGGTGGATGTGCCCTCGTTTTACGTCTTGTTTTTCTATCTGCAGGTATTCATGTATCTGCTGGCCATACTGGGCTGGGCATTGGAACGCTGGAAAATACGGTTTAAAATCCTGTTCGTCCCATTCTACTTTACTGCCATGAATTATGCCGGCGTGAAGGGCTGGATACGCTTCCTGAAAGGTCGGCAATCGGTCAGGTGGGAAAAATCAAAGAGAGCCTAAGACGCATTTTTACCTGCAACTCAATTATTTTAGTTAGTTTTGCATCGCTATTTGAAAATCATTTTGCAGAGATGACAGAATTTGAACTAAATACCATTCCTGAAGCTATTGAAGCAATAAAAAGGGGAGAACTGATCATTGTTGTTGACGACGAAGATCGGGAGAATGAAGGCGATTTTATTGCTGCCGCTGAGAAAGTGACACCGGAGATGGTGAACTTCATGACTACCATTGGCCGGGGTCTGATGTGCGCACCCATTACCGAGGAGCGTTGTGCTGAACTGGAACTTGAAATGATGGTTGGCAACAACACTTCTTCTCATGAAACACCGTTTACCGTATCGGTCGATTTGCTGGGCCACGGTTGTACAACAGGTATCTCGGCCAGCGACAGGGCTAAAACGTTAAACGCCTTGGCCAATTCCAATACCAAAGCTGATGAACTGGGCCGACCCGGTCATATTTTCCCTCTCAGGGCTCGCAGTCGTGGAGTTCTCCGCAGGGCAGGGCATACCGAAGCTGCAGTCGACCTGGCTC
>JACMKG010000247.1 GCA_014380255.1 Prolixibacteraceae bacterium
TACTGGATAAAAGGTTTTCCTGTTGGAAGGACCGTTTTTCCAGCCAGGTCGTTGATGATAATGGCAGCCATCATGTACCAGGCTCCCAAAGCGCAGGGAATAAGTTCATAACCTGCAATTTTATTAAATACCGGATTGCCGAAATGGCCAACCACCAAAAGGATAAAGCCGATCAGCAATAATCCAAAAGTAATGGCCATAGCCTTGTGTACCCGCAGGGATGCCACAAACAGGATGAGGGTATAAAGCGTCCAGGCCAGCATATAATAGCCAACATCGGTATGACTCGATTCGTATACTTTAAAAAAGTTAAGCATCCAGATGATGCCCAGGCCGATCCAGAAACTACCGTAAGCGACAAAGGCACTGTAGCCAAAATTATTTCCCATTTTCTGCTCCTGAAACCCTGCAATCAATTGGGCCAGTCCACCAAAAATAAAGCCCATGGCTACCACTGGTCCAAGACCGCAAAGCCCTATGTTGTGGAATTGCAGTAAAAGTGTTGTCAATCCAAAACCTGCAAGACCAACCACTGCAGGGTTACCCATTTTCTTTTCCATAGTTTGTTCTGATTTTTAAAAGGATGCAAATATAGAACCTGATTTCACAAAGAGGGGAAATTAGGGTATCTGGGATCGGGTTTTAGTATTCATTTCACATTGGCAAAAAAAAACAAGGGCCACCCATTCGGACAGCCCCTTAGCATCTATTTGTTTTTGTTAGAACAGTTACAGGGTAGCCTGTCCTACTTCCCAACCGCAAGGAGTCAATTCACCGGTTTGGAGGGCATCAAGTATACGAATCGTTTCTTTGACATTTCTTCCCACATTCAGCCCATTGATTGATACATGCTGGATAATCCCTTCGGGATCAATGATATAGGTTACCCGGTAAGCCACTTTAGCTTCAGGTTCCAGGATTCCCAGTTCCTCGGCCAACGATTTGCTGGTATCGGCAAGCATGGGGAATTTAAGGCCTTTCAAACCGGGATGCTGGTTGCGCCATGCCAGGTGCACATACTGAGAATCGGTGGAGGCACCTACCACATTGGCATCACGCTGGTCGAATTCTTCAAAATGTTCGTTGAACGATACAATTTCCGTTGGACAAACAAACGTAAAATCCATAGGCCACCAAAAAAATACAGTCCATCTACCTGCCAGATCATCATTTGTCAAGGTCTTAAACTCTTTGTCCATTTCAAGTGAAACCAATGCTTCTTTTTTGAATTCCGGGAATTTTTCTCCGATAGTTTTCATGTTATAAGTATTAAATATATTAAAAATCATAAAAGTGATAGACAAATATAAGTCGGTTTTGTTTTACAATTAAATCGAATTTTTCAATCCGGAATAGAGAAAAACTATTGGAAAAAATTCATTCTCACTCATTTAGGCCTGAACGGTTATAAAACAAATCCACCGGTTAGGTGGAAACAAAATATATTTCAAAACTTAGACTTTTGTGCATTGCGATTCGGCAAGATAATCTTACCTTTAGGAGATTTTTTTGATCAGACGTAGTATGATTAAAATACCTAAATCGAATTAAATTATTAAATAATGGAAAACAAATTTAGTAGAAGATCATTTCTTTCAACTACTGCAACTGCTGCTGCTGCCATTACAATTTTGCCAAGCAACGTAGTTTCAGGAATGGGTTATAAAGCACCCAGTGACAAATTGAACATTGCCGGTATTGGTGTCGGCGGTATGGGTTTTGCTAACCTGAAAAATCTGAAATCAGAAAACATCGTAGGCTTATGCGATGTGGACTGGAAGTATGCAGACAATTGTTTCAAAGCGTTCCCAGGAGCCAAGAAGTACAAAGACTGGAGAGTTATGTACGACGAGCTGGGTAAATCAATTGATGGTGTGATGGTAGCTACTGCTGACCACACTCATGCCATTACTGCTGCTCATGCGATGACAATGGGAAAACACGTTTATGTGCAAAAACCATTGACTCACACTGTTTATGAGTCTCGTTTGCTTACTAAGCTGGCCGACAAATACAAAGTGGCCACTCAGATGGGTAACCAGGGTTCTTCTCAGGAAGGTGTTAACTTAACTTGCGAATGGCTTGCCAATGGCGAAATCGGTGAAGTAACGAAAGTAGAAGCTTTCACTGACCGTCCAATCTGGCCACAAGGATTAAATACTCCAAAGAATGGTCAGTGGGTTCCTGAAACATTGGATTGGGATTTATTCACAGGACCTGCTAAAATGCGTCCTTACAATGAAATCTTCCACCCATGGAACTGGCGTGGCTGGTGGGATTACGGTACAGGTGCATTAGGCGATATGGCTTGTCATATTCTTCACCCTGTATTTACTGGTCTTGAATTGGGATATCCTACCAAAGCTCAGGGTAATTCAACATTATTACTTCAGGATTGTGCCCCAACTGCACAGGCTGTGAAATTAACATTCCCTGCCCGCGCTGCAAAACGCACATGGAAGGGTGCCAAAAAAGGATCTCAGCTTCCTAAAGTGGAAGTTTACTGGTTCGATGGCGGTATCAAACCAATGTTGCCGAATGCATGGCCAGCTGGTAAAGATCCAAATGATAACGGTGGTGGTGTATTCTTCCACGGAACAAAAGGTATCCTGGTATGCGGCTGTTATGGCGTAAACCCATGGATCCTGCGTCCTGATGGTACTGTTTCTAAACCTGATGCTCCTAAATTCCGTCGTCGTGTTGAAACTTCACACGAAATGGATTGGGTTCGCGCATGTAAAGAAACACCTGAAA
>JACMKG010000030.1 GCA_014380255.1 Prolixibacteraceae bacterium
AATCGGTAATTCAAAAATAATACTCTTTTAGACTTATGCTTCTTTTGGCGAAGCACATTACAAACATAGGGACTAAAGCAGGCAATAGCTGAATATTGGATGAGATTTGGAAGCCATCCAATTACAGGTAAATGAAAGGCATGCAAATGGAGTTTATTGCTTCGGATTAAAAGGTCGTCAAACCCTTAAAACGTAAAGGGTTCATTCCAGAAGGCTTTTTCCAAAGGGGGATATTTGGTGACCGAATGCAAGGATGGTCCTTTTCATGGAAGCAACGGAATCAGTGAATGAGCATGAGTGAAATCTGCTTTTTTATTCTTACACCTGCTTTTTTATCGGATCCGATGTTTTGATCCCGTATCAAAAATCTTATCCAAGGGCTACATCCAGAAACATCATGGTGGTAAATCCAGCCATGGCTCCAATGGTTGATAAATCGGTCTCGTTGCCCGTTTGAGATTCGGGGATGAGCTCTTCCACCACTACAAAAATCATGGCTCCGGCAGCAAAGGATAAGGCGTAGGGAAGAATGGGAGTGATATGTAAAACCAGATAGGCTCCCAGCAACCCCGATACAGGTTCCACGATGGCTGACAACTGCCCGTAATGGAATGCTTTTACCCGTGAAAATCCTTCCCTGCGCAACGGAATAGAGACCGCCGCCCCTTCAGGGAAATTCTGTAACCCGATTCCTATGGCAAGGGCTACAGCTCCTCCAAGGGAAGCGGCATCGGGGTTGCTGGCCAGTGCTCCAAAAGCTACCCCCACGGCCAGGCCTTCGGGAATATTGTGAAGGGTGATAGCCATAACCAATAAGACGCTTCGCTGCCACGAGGTTTTTATCCCCTCTGCCTTGTCGGTTGAAAGCCTCATATGAAGATGCGGTAATATTTTGTCAAAGGCATATAAGAATGCACCTCCTGCCACAAAACCCACCACGGCAGCAACCCACGGGATGTCCCCGTTGCTTTCCGACAGTTCAATGGAAGGAATCAGCAATGACCAGCAGCTTGCGGCAATCATCACTCCGGCTGCAAAGCCGAGCATGGAGTTTAATATCTTTTTGTTGATGGTCTTAAAGAAAAATACCATGGAAGCGCCCAGGGCGGTCAGGGCCCAGGTAAACAAGGTGGCCACAAGGGCCAGTACAACAGGATTATAATCAAGAAGCCATTCCAGGTTCATATCGGTAATTCCGAGGGTATATAAATGCTTACTTCTGAAGTTGGTAATGAGCTAAATTTACAAATTAAAACGCTATGTTGTTGTCAGGAGGATCAAAAAGAATGAAAGAACACAGAACAAAAAGAATGTTCGACTCTATGGCTTCGTATGAAATTCCCCATCACCCGTTTACGTTCGATGGATAAAGTTTGCAAATTGCAAACTATTTATATACCTTTGTTGTATGAATATACTTGTAAAGAAAACGATTTTGTTTTATATCAAGAAGTATCCAATTGCACAAACGCAATTATTGATTTGGTATAACGAGTTTTCTAAACTTGAATTTAGAAATTTTAATGAGCTGAAAAGCATATACGGAAATGCAAGTATTGTAAACAACAACAGGGTTGTTTTTAATATTAAAGGAAATGCTTTTCGATTAGTGGTTTCAATCAATTTTCATCGGGATGCCTGCTATGTAATTTGGTTTGGCACCCATAAGGAATATGATAAAATTAACGTTGAAACTGTTGCGTTTGATACCACAATTTTAACTGGCAAAAAATAGTACTATGAACTGGAAAGTATTAAAAACAGAAGAAGATTATAACAAGGCATCCATGAGAATGATGGAAATTTTCCAGGCCGAAGCTAATACTCCGGAGAGTGACGAACTGGATTTGCTGATGGTTCTGGTAAAAGATTACGATGAAAAACATTATCAATTGCCCGAACTGGATGTCCTGGAAATGATCAAATACAAAATGCAGGAAATGGGACTAAAGGCAAAGGACCTTGAACCCATTATTGGCAGCAAAGGGCATGTTTCTGCCATTCTTTCGGGTAAGAGGGAAATCACGTTGAAAATGGCTCAAAAATTAAAGAACTATTTTAGTATTCCCGCCGAGGTATTCCTGCATAGCGCATAGATAGCGGCCGTATAAAATTCTTGTGTTATGCCGTATGGATTGCCGTTTTCGGCTTCTGCAAAAATGAGCATAGCAAAATGCCAAAAAGCCAATTACGTTAATTGGCTTTTTGGCGAAGTACAATTCCCACGGACTTGTACCTGGATGAGACTTTCAACTTATTTTGCCCATGCCAGGAAAGAGCTTAACCAACGGGGTAACATTTATTCATCCATAATGTCGGTCTGCATTCTTACCGAATCCTCGTGGATATGCTGGAAGATCTGCTGCACGAAATGGGGGTCCAGGTTCAGTTTTTCACCCAGCCTGACGCGCTTATCCATCAGTTCTGCAAAACGCCCGATTTGTAAGGCAGTCACGTTGTTGGCTTTTTTGTATTCACCAATCTGCTTCACAATTTCCATTCTCGAAGAGAGTGTTTCCAACAGTTCTGTATCAATGGCATCAATGCGGTTACGCAACAGTTCCAGCTGGTTTTCAAACTGCTTGTTATCGGCAGTGGCATTACGGATCACCAGGCGGCTGAGCAGCTGGCCCAGATCGGCAGGTGTAAGCTGCTGTTCCTTATCGCTCAGGGCACACGATGGGTCGCAATGCGATTCGATCATCAGTCCTTCGATACCCATGTCAAAAGCTTTCTGCGAGATATCGAACAGGTATTCACGCTTGCCGCCAATGTGACTCGGATCACAGATAATGGGCAGATTGGGCATTAAACGGCGCAATTCAATCACAGTCTTCCAATTGGGATAGTTGCGGTAGGCTGTATCACGAAAAGGGGTAAAACCGCGGTGAATGGCCACCATGTTCTTAATCCCTGCCTGGCTTAAACGCTCAAA
>JACMKG010000248.1 GCA_014380255.1 Prolixibacteraceae bacterium
ATAGCTGCCACCAAATCTCCAAGGCCCCAAATCTCACCAAGATTAACTACTTATTTGATGATATTGGACGTTTAAGTATGTTGGTGGCAAAAAACAGTTAGGATTGAAAACCTTCAACCTTTTTTCAAACTCTTCAAACTCTTCAAACTCTTCAACCTTTTTCCAACCCTTTTTCCACCCCTTCCTTCTTACCCCAAATACCAATCCAGCAACTTTTCAATTCCGTTGTCAATTTCAATCTGATGGTGCCAGCCCAGTGAATGGAGCTTGGAAGGATCGGTCAGCTTGCGCATAGTACCATCGGGCTTGGAGGTATTAAATACCAGCTCACCATTGAATCCGACCTTTACTTTGATCAGTTCTGCCAAGTCGCGGATAGTGATTTCCTTACCGGTCCCAATGTTGATATGTGTGTTCCTTATTTCTTTAGATTGAGAGGCTGCATCACTGATTACATCTTTAAAATCAATGTTTTCCATCAGGAATACACAGGCATCAGCCATTTCCTCGCTCCAAAGGAATTCACGCATCGGGGTGCCGGTACCCCAAATCTCAACCGAAACACCTGTTGAGGAGGCCATGCTGATCCCATACTTGTTTAACTTATCAAGGATGGCTTGTTCTCCCGCTTCACCTGTCACTCCTTCAATGGAACGTTTGTTGAGGTCTTCACGGATGGCCTGCCAGTTGTTTTGCTCCAGACATTTACCCAGGTACATTTTTCGCAGCATGGCAGGCAGCACATGCGACTTCTCCAGATCGAAGTTGTCATTCGGCCCGTAAAGGTTGGTGGGCATGACCGAGAAGAAATTAGTCCCGTACTGCAGGTTATAGCTCTCGCACAATTTGATGCCGGCAATCTTGGCAATGGCATACGGCTCGTTGGTATATTCCAGGGGGGCCGTGAGCAGACAGTCTTCCGGCATGGGCTGAGGTGCTTCCCTTGGGTAGATGCAGGTGCTTCCCAGAAAGAGCAGTTTCTTGACCTCGTACAGGTAGGCCGCATGGATCACGTTGTTCTGGATCATCAGGTTCTCGTAGATGAACTGTCCCCGGTAGGTGTTGTTGGCTACAATACCCCCTACCTTGGCCGCTGCCAAAATCACGTATTCAGGCCTTTCCGCTTCAAAGAAGGCATTCACCGCCCTGGTATCCATCAGGTCCAGCTCGTTGATAGTCCTTCCTATTAAGTTGCTGTACCCTTTCGATTGCAGGTTCTTCCAAAGTGCCGAGCCCACTAAGCCTAAGTGCCCGGCTACGTATATTTTTGAATTTTTTTCCATGTTTTATATTTCTGAATTTCACGAATTAAAGACGAATTTCACGAATTGCGCTTTTATCATTATTTTAAGTAAATTCTACTTTTATCTTTTTAAACGACATTACTAAATAATAAAAACTCTACGAATACCAATACTCTTGATCGAGGTACAATTCGTGTAATTCGTCTTTAATTCGTGAAATTGTTTGAAAATGTAATTCGTCCTTAATTCGTGAAATTGTTTTTATTCAAAGTAGTTGAGTGTTCTGTATCCTCCTTCTCTCAGATACGCATCCCGTTTCATCAGCTTAATATCCGACTGCATCATGTCTTTTACCAGACCGTTTAAGTCGTACTGAGGCTTCCAGCCCAGCTTGGTTTTTGATTTGGAAGGATCGCCAATCAACAGATCCACTTCGGTGGGGCGGAAATAATTCGGATCCACACTGACCACCGATGTGTGCTGATTGATAATGGACAGGATGCCTGCCAGGTACTGTTCCCCTACCTTTTTGGTGAATGTATCCTGATCGATTGCGGTTAAATAACCTTTCTCTTCCACTCCTTCACCCGAGAAACTAATCTCAAGGCCTATTTCACGACAGGACAGCTTGATGAAGTCACGAATGCTTGTGGTGATACCCGTGGCAATGACATAGTCATCTGGCTGATCCTGCTGCAAGATCAGGTACATGGCCTTCACGTAGTCCTTGGCATGACCCCAGTCGCGCTTGGACGACAGGTTTCCCAGAAACAGCTGATCCTGCATGCCAAGGGCAATCCGGCTGATGGCCCTGGTGATCTTGCGGGTTACAAAAGTCTCCCCTCTAATGGGTGATTCATGGTTGAACAGAATCCCGTTGCTGGCGTGCATCTTGTACGCCTCGCGGTAATTGACCGTAATCCAGTAGGCATACATCTTGGCCACCGCGTAGGGTGAACGCGGGTAGAAGGGTGTTCTTTCCGATTGCGGAACTTCCTGCACCAGGCCGTAAAGTTCAGAGGTCGAGGCCTGGTAGATCCTGGTCTTGGGACACAGGCCCAGCAGCCTTACCGCTTCCAGAATACGCAGGGTTCCCAGCCCGTCGGCATTGGCCGTGTATTCAGGGGTCTCGAAACTTACGGCCACATGGCTCATGGCGGCCAGGTTGTAGATCTCATCGGGTTGTGTCTCCTGGATGATACGTGTGAGGTTCATGCTGTCGGTCAGGTCCCCGTAATGAAGCTTGAACTGCTGATTCTGGACATGCGGGTCCTCATAGATATGGTCAATCCTTTCGGTGTTAAACATGGAAGCACGACGTTTGATCCCATGGACCATGTATCCTTTTTTCAACAGGTACTCACTCAGGTAAGCACCGTCCTGGCCTGTAACGCCGGTAATAAGAGCTGTTTTTTGTGACATATTGATTGTGTTTTTAAGTAGCTATAGGGTATAGTATGAATAATAATTTTCCGTGCAGATCATATTTTCTTGTTCAATTAACTGAAATGTTCAGGATCACTCATGTCCTCTGTATTGATTGATATTACGTTATGTCTTATCCGGGACGCCCGGTTGCACTTTACTAAGGTACAAAATATTTTTCTTTATCAACCGCTACAAATAAACCCGACAAACAGAGATCACCAATAAACACAGATTAAAACACCAATAAACACAAATCAGGATTTTTACGTTTCTGTCCCTTTGATAATGAACTCTTTTAATTAAATTCAGTTTTATTCTTTTTATTCATTTTTATTCGTGTTCATTTGTGATCCTTGCTTTACATGGGCGGGTAATGAGTTATTTACTTTTCCTCCCATTCACAAATCCCTTCAATGTATTCTTTCGACCCGTCTCTTGACCAGCCGTCCAGTTGAGAAACTTCCTTTAGTTGCTGACCACGCATACGCGGAACATTGACATACGTACACGAGAGCTCCGGGATAGCCGTCATATCACCCCAGAGCTTCTC
>JACMKG010000249.1 GCA_014380255.1 Prolixibacteraceae bacterium
CAACCAGCGGACAGGTTATCGCGATAAACCGCGGAGAACGCAGAAAAGTACTCGAAATCATTATTAAGGCAGATGGGAAGCATGAATCCTTGTCTTTTGCAAAAGCGGATCCTTCAAAACTTACCCGTGAGGAAGTAAAGACTCAGCTTATAAGCAGTGGGCTATGGCCATTTTTGAAACAACGGCCTTATGGATCGGTGGCTAAACCGGCCAGTGTACCCAAAAATATCTTCATCTCAGGTTTTGATTCAGCCCCCTTGGCTCCAGACTATGAATTTACCCTTCAGGGTCAGGCCTCTGCCTTGCAGACCGGAATCAATGCTTTGACCAAGCTTACCGACGGGAAAGTGTATGTGGGAATCAGGCCTGAGCAGTCAAATGGTATTTTTGCAGGTTTGAAGAATGTGGAAATCAACCAGTTTGCAGGGCCTCATCCGGCAGGAAACGTGGGAATTCAGATTCATCACATCAGTCCTATCAATAAAGGGGAAGTGGTATGGACGATCAATCCGCAGGAAGTGGTGTTCATTGGCCGTTTGTTTGAATCGGGCAAACTGGATTTGAAAAAGCTCATAGCTCTTACAGGTTCTGAAGTGATAGCTCCCAAGTATTATTCAGTCATTCACGGGGCCAATCTGGAAAATATATTTGCCAATCAGACCAAGAAAGAGGTTCATGAACGGTTTATCAGCGGCAATGTGCTGACAGGAACACGTGTTGAGCCCAATGATTACCTGGGTTTCTTTGATAATCAGCTGACGGTCATTCCGGAAGGGGATTATTTTGAGTTCATGGGATGGGCTGATCCGGGCGTTGATAAGTTTACTGCCAGCAAGACCTTCTTGTCGAAATTATTTCCAAAGAAATCATACACCCTGGATGCCAATCTGCATGGAGGTGAAAGGGCTTTTGTCATGACCGGGCAATACGAGAAGTTTCTTCCCATGGATATTCTTCCCGTATACCTTCTGAAAGCCATTCTGGTTGGCGACATCGATAAGATGGAACAACTGGGGATATACGAGATAATTGAGGAAGATATGGCTTTGTGTGAATATGCCTGTGCCTCAAAAACAAAAGTTCAGGAAATTGTTCGTCAGGGATTAGACCTGATGATGAAAGAATTAGGTTAACAGTTTAGTTGAAAATATAGCTACAGATGAAATTTATAAAGAATTTTTTCGAAAATACCAAGCCATACGTACAAAAGGGAGCTAAATATCATTGGCTTCATTCAGTGCATGATGGGCTTTATACGTTGTTCTATGTTCAGAACCATACCTCTAAAAGCGGAACGCATATCCATGATTACCTGGATCTGAAACGCACCATGGCCATTGTGGTTTTAGCATTGGTGCCTGCGCTTCTGATGGGTATGTATAATACCGGTTATCAACATTTTGCTGCTGTTGGCGAGTTGTCGGCCGTCAGCTTTATGGATATCTTCCTGTATGGCTTTTTGAAGGTGATGCCATTTGTCATTGTGTCCTACGTGGTGGGGCTTGGCATTGAATTTGTCTTTGCCCAGATCCGTGGTCACGAGATACAGGA
>JACMKG010000250.1 GCA_014380255.1 Prolixibacteraceae bacterium
CATGGCTCATATTGATGCTGGCAAAACCACCACTTCGGAGCGTATCCTGTATTATACAGGTATTACACACCGTATTGGTGAAGTGCACGATGGAGCTGCGACCATGGACTGGATGGAGCAGGAGCAGGAACGTGGGATCACGATCACCTCTGCTGCTACGACCACTTTTTGGAAATACGAAGATACAGAACATAAAATTAACATCATTGATACCCCAGGACACGTTGACTTCACTGTTGAAGTAGAACGTTCATTGCGCGTATTGGATGGAGCTGTTGCTCTTTTCTGTGCTGTAGGTGGAGTTGAAGCTCAGTCAGAAACCGTATGGCGTCAGGCTGAGAAATATGGTGTGCCTCGTATCGGATTCGTTAATAAAATGGACCGTTCGGGTGCTGATTTTTACAATGTAGTTTCTGAAGTAAAAGAGAAATTGGGTGCAAATCCAGTTCCTATTACTATTCCAATTGGTGCAGAAGAAACTTTCGAAGGCGTGGTTGATTTGATTGAAATGAAAGCCATTCGCTGGAAAGACGATGCTACATTGGGTACTACCTATTACACGGAAGAAATTCCAGCAGAAATGGTGGAAATCTCCAATGAATATCGTGCTAAATTGGTTGAAGCAATAGCTGAACATGATGATGAATTGATGGAACGCTTCTTTGACGATCCGGAATCAATCACTGTTGACCATTTGTTGACTGTCATCCGCAAGGCTACCATCAGCATGTCAATTATCCCCATGTTGTGTGGTTCTGCATTTAAAAATAAAGGAATTCAGCATTTGCTGGATGCCGTTTGTCAATTTCTTCCAAGTCCGCTTGATAAAGGCGAAATTGTAGGAGTTGATTATGACGACAAGGATGTAGAAGTAATTCGTCACAACGATGTGAAAGAACCGTTGGCAGCCCTTGCATTTAAAATCGCTACCGACCCCTATGTTGGCCGTTTGTGCTTTATCAGGGTATATTCAGGAAAAATCACTGCAGGAGACACTGTATTTAATTCAAGGACGGGTAAAAAAGAACGTATTTCACGTATTTACCAGATGCACTCTAACAAACAGAATGCAATTGATGTAATTGAAGCAGGTGATATTTGTGCTGCTGTAGGATTTAAAGATATCCGTACAGGGGATACATTGTCAGATTTAGACCATCCCATTGTTCTTGAAAGCATGGACTTTCCGGAACCAGTTATCGGGATCGCTATTGAGCCTAAAACTCAAAAGGACCTGGATAAACTCAATGCAGGGTTATATAAACTTGCTGAAGAAGATCCAACATTTAAAGTAAATACTGATCCTGATTCAGGACAGACTGTTATTCGTGGGATGGGTGAGCTTCACCTTGAAATTATCGTTGACCGTCTTCGTCGTGAATTTAAGGTAGAATGTAACCAGGGAGCTCCCCAGGTTGCCTATAAAGAATGTATCACCAAATCGGTTGAACTTCGCGAAGTATTCAAGAAGCAATCCGGAGGTCGTGGTAAATTCGCTGATATCATCGTACGCGTTGAGCCAGCTGATGAAGGCAAAATTGGTCTTCAGTTTATTGATGCTGTAAAAGGTGGAAACATTCCAAAAGAATATGTTCCTTCTGTACAGAAAGGTTTCGAATCAGCCTTGTCAAACGGACCGCTTGCCGGATTTACCGTTGATAGTCTGAAAGTAACTTTATTGGATGGTAGTTTCCATGCTGTTGACTCGGATCAGCTTTCATTTGAAATCTGTGCCCGTCAGGCATTCAAAAGCGCAGCCAGCAAAGCAGGACCCAAGTTGTTGGAACCTGTTATGAAATGCGAGATTGTAACTCCTGAAGAATACATGGGAGATATCATCGGTGACTTGAACCGTCGTCGTGGTCAGATTGAAGGTATGGAAGAAAAATCAGGTGCTCGTGTAATCAAAGCATTGGTTCCACTTTCTGAATTATTCGGATATGTGACTGTACTTAGAACTTTATCTTCAGGGCGTGCAACCTCTTCAATGGAATTCTCCAAATATGTAGAATTGCCGAAGTTGCTGGCTATTAAAGTTCTGGAAGAGCTTAAAGGAAAAACAGAGTTATTATAATTATAAACTGTATTATTATTATTTCTCATTATGAGTCAAAAGATCAGAATTAAGCTGAAATCGTATGATCACAACTTGGTAGACAAGTCGGCTGAAAAGATCGTAAAAACAGTAAAAACTACCGGAGCTGTAGTTAGTGGACCAATTCCACTTCCAACGCACAAACGTATTTTCACTGTATTACGCTCAACCTTTGTAAACAAAAAATCAAGGGAACAATTCGAGCTGTCATCTTACAAACGTTTGATCGACATTTACAGTTCAACAGCAAAAACCATTGACGCCTTAATGAAGCTTGAATTACCAAGTGGCGTTGAAGTAGAAATCAAAGTTTGATAACCTGTAAAAAAGAAAAAAATGGCAGGATTAATCGGTAAAAAAATCGGAATGACTTCCGTATTCAGTGTTGAGGGGAAAAACATCCCATGCACTGTGATCCAAGCCGGTCCTTGTGTAGTTACACAGGTGAAATCGGTAGAAACTGACGGCTACGTAGCTGTACAGTTAGGGTATGAAGACAAAAAAGAAAAGCATGCCAACAAGTGTGAGTTAGGCCATTTCAAAAAGGCTGCAACAGAACCTAAACGTAAGCTGGTAGAGTTCAAAGAACTCGTCGGTGAATTCAAATTGGGAGACGTCATTAATGTTGATTCAATCGATGAAGAAGGTTGGGTTGATGTTCAGGGTGTAACCAAAGGAAAAGGGTTCCAGGGCGTTGTAAAACGTCACGGTTTTAGTGGGGTAGGTGATTCAACTCACGGTCAGCACAACCGTCTCAGAGCTCCTGGTTCTGTTGGTGCTTCTTCTTATCCATCACGTGTATTCCCAGGAATGCGCATGGCTGGTGTCGATGGCAATGACAATGTAACGATTCAGAACCTGAAAGTTTTGAAAGTTATTCCAGAGTCAAATTTATTGGTAGTCAAAGGATCAATTCCTGGATGTAAAGGTTCTTACGTAATTATTTATCAGTAATGGAAATAAAAGTATTAAATATCGCAGGACAGGAAACCGGCAGAACTGTTACTTTAGATGAACAGATCTTTGGTATTGAACCCAATGACCATGCCATTTATTTGGATGTAAAGCAAATCCTGGCCAATAAAAGACAGGGAACTCATAGTTCAAAAGAACGTGGAGAAGTTTCTGGAAGTACCCGGAAACTTAAAAAACAAAAAGGCACCGGAACGGCAAGGGCAGGTAGTGTTAAATCACCTGTATTCCGTGGTGGAGGCCGCGTTTTTGGACCACGCCCAAGAACTTATGACTTCAAATTAAACAAGAAAGTAAAATCTCTTGCACGTAAATCAGCTTTAACATATAAGGCGCTTGAGGAATCTATTTTGGTTGTTGAGGATTTCAATTTTGAAACTCCAAAAACACGCGAAATGGTGCAAATCAGTAATAATCTGAAAATTGCTGATAATAAGTCACTTTTCGTGTTACCAGATGAAAATAAAAATATATATTTGTCCTCCAGAAATTTACAGGGCATATCTGTTATAACAGCTTCAGAATTAAATACTTACCAGATATTGAATGCACGGAAAGTAATTGTTCTTGAAAGTTCAGTAAATAAGATTGAGGAATTCTTTAAGATTTAAAAGGCTTGAAAATGGAAATTTTAATTAAACCGATCGTTACCGAAAAGATGACAGGTCAGGCCGAAGGTCTTAACCGCTATGGTTTTATTGTTAATCGTAATGCGAATAAATTACAGATTAAGAGAGCCATCGAAGGTTTATACAATGTTTCGGTGGAGTCTGTAAATACATTGATTCACGGTGGTAAGAGAAAATCTCGCTTTACCAAAGCCGGAGTTATCTCTGGTAGTACAGGCATGAGCAAGAAAGCTATTGTTACAATAGCAAAAGGAGAGAGTATTGATTTTTACAGTAATATATAAATAGAAAATGGCAGTAAGAAAATTAAATCCAGTTACTCCGGGTCAAAGGCATAAGATTGCTGGGACCTTTGAGTCCATTACTGCATCAACACCTGAAAAATCATTGTTGAAGCCTATGACGAGATCTGGCGGTCGTAACAGCCAGGGACGCATGACAATGAGGTATATAGGTGGTGGCCACAAACGCAAATACCGTTCTATCGACTTTAAAAGAGATAAAGATGGTATTGCCGCTGTTGTAGAATCTATTCAGTATGATCCAAACCGTACCGCTCGAATTGCACTGTTGGTTTATCCCGACGGTGAAAAAAGGTATATGCTTGCGTCCAACGGACTCAAGGTAGGCCAAACAATCGAGACCGGTAAAGGAATCGCACCTGAAATAGGTAATACATTACCACTATCCGATATTCCTCTTGGAACATTGGTTCACAACATTGAGCTTCATCCCAGTCAGGGAGGTGTGATGGCTCGTAGTGCCGGAACGTACGCTCAGTTAACTTCGAGAGAAGGAAAGTATGCTATCGTGAAATTGCCTTCAGGCGAATCTAGAATGGTGCTCGTAACTTGTCGTGCTACAGTAGGTACCGTAGGAAATACCGAGCATAACCTTGAGAGATCAGGTAAAGCTGGTCGTTCAAGATGGTTAGGTAGTAGACCTCGTGTTAGAGGTGTAGCTATGAACCCAGTTGATCACCCCATGGGTGGTGGCGAAGGTCGTTCTTCAGGTGGACATCCACGTTCACGCAAAGGCTTGTTAGCCAAAGGCTTCAAGACCAGGTCAAAGAAGAAAGCTTCTAACAGGTATATTGTAGAAAAACGCAAGAAATAATTAAAAGGAGAAGAATATGAGTCGTTCATTAAAGAAAGGGCCTTTTATTGATTTCAAACTGGAGCGTAAAGTGACAGTGTTGAATGATACGAATAAGAAGTCGGTAATCAAGACTTGGGCCAGAGCATCAGTAATTTCTCCTGACTTTGTAGGGCATACCATTGCGGTGCATAACGGAAATAAGTTTATTCCTGTTTATGTAACTGAAAACATGGTAGGCCATAAATTTGGTGAATTTGCACCTACAAGAACTTTCAGGGGACATGCCAAAGGCAAAAAATAAGGCATGAGATTCTCATTAACTATTAAAAGAATTCACGATGGGTGCTAGAAAAAGAAATAGTGCAAACGAACTAAAGGAAGCTAAGAAACAGCAGTATTTTGCTGTTTTGAAGAACTGTCCTACTTCACCACGTAAAATGAGGCTAGTGGCTGACATGATACGGGGTATGGAAGTGAATAGAGCTATTGATGTACTTAAGTTTTCCTCCAAGGAATCTTCGCGCAGACTTGAAAAATTAGTCATGTCTGCTCTTGCTAACTGGCAAGCAAAAAACGAAGGAAAACGTTTGGAAGAAAGCAATTTGTATGTGAAAAATATTTCTGTTGATTCAGGAAGAATACTTAAAAGACTGCGTCCTGCTCCACAGGGTCGTGCACACCGGATCAAGAAAAGATCCAATCACGTGACTGTAAGTCTGGATAGTTTAACCGTAGTTAAAGAAACTGAATAAATAATAATACATGGGACAAAAAGTTAATCCAATCGCTAATCGTTTAGGGATCATCAAAGGATGGGATTCCAACTGGTTCGGTGGAAACAACTATGGCGATAAGCTCGTGGAAGACTTCAAAATCAGGGAATACCTGAATGCCCGTTTGGCAAAAGCAAGTATCTCGAAGATTATCATTGAACGCACACTGAAACTTATTACTATTACTGTTCACACCTCTAGACCCGGTATTATTATTGGTAAAGGTGGTCAGGAAGTTGATAAGCTGAAAGAAGAGTTGAAAAAGATCACCAACAAAGAAGTTCAGATCAATATTTTTGAAATTAAACGTCCAGAACTGGATGCTCAGATTGTAGCTATTAATATTGCACGTCAGATTGAAGGTAAGATTGCTTACCGTCGTGCTACCAAAATGGCTATCGCTTCAACCATGAGAATGGGAGCGCAAGGCATCAAAATCCAGGTTTCAGGTCGTTTGAATGGTGCTGAAATGGCACGTTCAGAAATGTATAAAGATGGCCGTACTCCTTTGCATACTCTGAGAGCTGACATAGATTATGCACTTGCAGAAGCCCTTACTAAAACCGGATTACTCGGTGTTAAAGTATGGATTTGCAAAGGTGAGATTTATGGAAAGCGTGACCTTTCACCAAACCTTGGCCAGAAACCTGGTCGTCCGGTTGCCGGTGGCCCAAAAGGGAACGGATTTAAGAAAAGAAAAAAATAATTTGTCAACCTTTCAGAAGTAGAGAAGGATGTTACAACCGAAAAAGACAAAATTCAGAAGAGTACAAAAGGGAAAAATGAAGGGACTGGCCCATAGAGGAAATCAGTTAGCATTTGGATCTTTTGGTATAAAAGCGTTGCAGGAAACATGGCTTACCGGACGGCAGATTGAAGCTGCCCGTGTTGCGGTAACGCGTCATATGCAACGTCAGGGTCAAATATGGATCCGAATATTCCCCGATAAACCAATTACTAAAAAACCCGCTGAAGTACGTATGGGTAAAGGTAAGGGTGCCCCGGAAGCATTTGTTGCTCCGATTACGCCAGGTAGAATATTGATTGAAGCAGATGGAGTTCCATTTACAGTTGCTAAAGAAGCACTTCGTTTGGCTGCACAAAAACTACCGGTTACTACTAAGTTCGTTGTAAGACGTGATTATGTTGAATCTGAAATCGCTGAATAATGAAGACATCAGAAATTGAAAAGTTATCCATCGCAGAGGTTAAGGAGAGAATCCAAACCGATACGGATTCCTTATTACGGATGAAAATGAACCATGCTATTTCTCCACTTGAAAATCCACAAGTGATTGTGGGTGTAAGAAGAAATATTGCAAGACTAAAAACCATTCTACGTCAACGGGAAATAAACACAAAACAGAGTTAGTAATGGAATCAAGAAATCTAAGGAAGGAGCGTATAGGAGTTGTTGTGTCTAACAAAATGGAATCGACCATCGTTGTAGCTGAAAAGCGCAAGGAAAAACATCCCATTTATGGAAAGTTCGTCAACAAAACTTCTAAATTTTACGCCCATGACGAAAAAAACAGCTGCAACATTGGTGATACTGTGAAGATCATGGAAACACGACCAATCAGTAAGCAGAAATGTTGGAGATTAGTGGAAATCATTGAAAGAGCTAAGTAATTATGTTACAACAGGAATCAAGATGTACCGTTGCCGATAATAGTGGAGCAAAGGAAGTGCTGGTGATCCGCGTATTAGGTGGAACAAGAAAGCGCTATGCTACACTCGGCGATACCATTGTAGTAACCGTAAAAAGTGCTATAGCGGGAAGTGATATGAAAAAAGGTGCTGTGTCGAAAGCTATTGTTGTTCGTACCTCAAAAGAAGTTCGTCGTCCAGATGGATCATACATCCGTTTTGATGATAATGCCGTTGTTTTGCTGAATAACAACAGTGAAATGCGTGGAACTCGTATATTTGGGCCTGTAGCAAGAGAACTTCGTGATAAAAATATGAAGATTATTTCACTTGCTCCTGAAGTACTTTAATGCATAAAATAAAAACAATGCAGCAAAAAATACACATTAAAAAAAGCGACACCGTATTTGTAACCACTGGAAATTACAAAGGACGGGAAGGCAAAGTGCTCGAAGTTATAAGAGCTACCGGGAAAGCTATTGTGGAAGGTGTTAATATGGTTAAAAAACATACCAAACCAAATGCGGCTCACCCGCAAGGTGGTATTGTTGAAAAGGAAGCACCTATTCACATTTCGAACCTTATGATTAAGGATCCTAAAACAGGAAAACCAACTCGTATCGGAAGAAGGCTTAATGATAAAGGGAAATTAGTTCGTTATTCTAAAAAATCAGGAGAGGAGATTAAGTAATGGCTTACGTACCAACACTTAAGAAAAAATACTTGGACGAAGTAGTTCCTGCGTTAGTGAAGGATTTTTCCTACAAAAACGTAATGCAGGCGCCAAGGTTAGAGAAAATTGTCATCAACCAGGGAGTTGGAGCTGCTATTGCAGATAAAAAGTTAATCGAAATCGCTACCGAAGAGATTACAACTATCGCAGGTCAGAAAGCAGTCCAAACCAAATCTAAGAGAGACATCTCTAATTTCAAACTAAGGAAGAAAATGCCTATCGGGGTTAGAGTAACCCTTCGCAGAGAGCATATGTATGAATTCCTGGATCGTCTAATCAGTGTATCTCTTCCCCGTATACGTGATTTTAAAGGGATTGAAAGCAAAATGGATGGAAGTGGTAACTATACCCTCGGAATTCCTGAGCAGATCATTTTCCCTGAAATCGTGATGGATAAAGTTACCCGTATCAACGGTATGAATATCACTTTCGTGACTACAGCCGATTCAGACGAAGAAGGCTATGCTTTATTGAAAGAGTTAGGTTTACCTTTTAAAAATGCTAAAAAGAATTAAGATATGGCTAAGGAATCAATGAAAGCTCGTGAAGTTAAAAGAGCAGCACTTGTTGAAAAATATGCCGAGAAAAGAGCAAAACTTAAGGCTGAAGGAGACTATGTTGGACTTCAGAAGTTACCTAAGAACTCTGCCCGTATTCGTATGCATAACAGATGCAAATTAACCGGACGTCCGAGAGGATATATGCGTCAATTCGGTATCAGTAGAATCAATTTCAGAGAAATGGCTTCTTCTGGTTTAATTCCCGGTGTTAAAAAAGCAAGTTGGTAATTTATAATTAAGAAGTAATGAGCAAAATTACAGATCCAATAGCAGATTATCTGACACGAATCAGAAATGCCCAAAAAGCAAAGCATCGTGTGGTTGATATTCCTGCATCCAATATCAAGAAAGAAATTACCAAAATTTTGAAAGATAAAGGATATATCTTAAACTATAAGTTTGAAGACGAAATCAACTTCCAGGGCAACATTAAAATTGCCTTAAAATATCATCCGGAAACGCGTATTCCTGCGATTAAAGCAATCAGACGTATCAGTAAACCTGGTTTGAGGAAATATTGTCATACAGACAGCATTCCACGTGTGCTTAACGGTTTGGGAATTGCAATATTATCAACCTCCAAAGGCGTAATCACCGATAAAGAAGCTCGGGAATTAAGCGTTGGTGGTGAAGTCTTATGTTACGTTTATTAATCTAGGAGGAATAATAATGTCAAGGATAGGTAAACTACCCATTGAAATACCAGCTGGTGTGAAAATTACTGTATCAGATTCAAATCTGGTAACAGTAAAAGGCCCGCTGGGTGAATTGAAACAACAGGTTGATCCGGAAATTACCTGCACATTGGAAGGTAATACGTTAACGGTTAATCGTCCTTCAGATGAGAAAAAACACCGTGCCATGCATGGCCTGTATCGTTCACTTGTCAACAATATGGTGACAGGGGTGTCGAAAGGCTATGAGATAAAGCTTGAATTGGTTGGTGTTGGTTATCGTGCTGAAAACGATGGTCAGCTACTTGATTTAGTATTAGGATATTCTCACCACACTTACCTGTTTCTTCCAAAAGAAGTTTCGGTGGAAGCAAAAAGTGATAAACGTGCTAATCCGGTAGTAACTTTAAAAAGTTGTGATAAACAACTGATAGGCCATATTGCTGCCAAAATCAGATCCTTCAGAAAACCTGAGCCTTATAAAGGAAAAGGTGTTAAGTTTGTTGGTGAACTTATTAGGCGCAAAGCCGGTAAATCAGCTGGTGCTAAATAGTAAAAAATAAAAACCATGGCTTTAACGAAGCAAGAAAGAAGATATAGAATTAAGAAGAGAATCCGGAAAGTTGTTTCCGGAACTGCAGAAAGACCACGTCTAAATGTTTTTAGAAGCAACAAGCAGATTTATGCTCAGTTGATTGATGACTTGTCAGGAAAAACATTGTTGGCAGTTTCTTCACTTAATAAAGATTTCGAAGGTACCGAGGGTACCAAAGTCGAAATAGCTGAGAAAGTAGGAAAGGCAATTGCTGCTAAAGCGATTGCTTCCGGAATCACGGCTGTTGTATTCGATCGTAATGGTTATTTGTACCACGGAAGAGTTAAACAATTAGCTGACGCTGCCCGTGAAGGTGGCCTTAAATTTTAATAGTTATGGCAGGAGATATCAGAAAAGTAAAAACCAGTGATTTGGAACTGAAAGACCGGTTGGTAGCTATTAACCGTGTAACAAAAGTAACCAAAGGGGGTAGAACATTTAGCTTCTCGGCAATTGTAGTTGTAGGTAATGAAGATGGTATCGTAGGCTGGGGCCTGGGAAAAGCCAGCGAAGTTACTACTGCAATTTCAAAAGGTGTTGATGCAGCTAAGAAAAACCTGGTAAAAGTTCCAATTTATAAAGGAACTATCCCTCATGAACAGGAAGCAAAATTTGGTGGTGCACGGGTATTTTTAAAACCAGCCACCTCTGGTACAGGAGTAAAAGCCGGTGGTGCTATGCGCTCGGTTTTGGAAAGTGTTGGAGTACACAATATCCTTGCTAAATCAAAAGGATCTTCAAATCCACACAACCTGGTAAAAGCTACCATGTCTGCCCTTCTTGAATTGCGTGATGCACATTCAGTTGCTGATCAACGCGGAGTTACTTTAGATAAAGTATTTAATGGATAAGAAGTTATGGCTAAGATAAAAGTTACACAAGTAAGAAGTAAAATTGGTTCTGATTGGACGCAGAAAGCAACGCTTACTGCTTTAGGAATCAAAAAACTTAACCGTGCGGTAGAACATGAGGTGACTCCACAAATTATCGGTATGATAAATAAAGTGAAGCATCTCGTAAAGGTTGAAGAAGTTTAAACTTATTAAGATCAAGAAATATGGATTTAAGTAATCTTAAACCTGCTGAGGGTTCAACAAAAAGCGAAAAGCGAATTGGACGCGGTCAGGGCTCAGGGCACGGTGGCACTTCTACAAGAGGTCACAAAGGTGCCAAATCGAGATCAGGTTATAAAACCCGCCGTGGTTTTGAAGGTGGTCAGATGCCTTTACAGCGTGTTGTACCTAAATTTGGATTTACAAATATCAATAGAAAAGCATTTAAGGCAATCAACCTGAATGTTATTCAGGAATTGGCTGAATCTTTAAACGTATCAATTATTGATGCTGATATTTTGATTGAAGCAGGTATGGCTTCAAAAAGAGATAAAATAAAGATTTTAGGTGATGGAGTATTGAACCTTAAATTGGAAGTTAAAGCTCACGCCTTTTCTAAAAGAGCTAAAGAGACTATCGAGAAATTAGAAGGAACCACCGAAATACTCTAAGCTGATGAAAAAGTTTATAGAAACCCTAAAGAATATTTATAAAATCGAAGACTTGCGGTCCCGTTTGGGGGTTACATTGTTCTTCCTTTTGATATATCGTTTAGGATCGTATGTTTCTTTACCCGGTGTGGATCCAGCTCAGTTGGAAAATCTCGCTAACCAAACATCTGAAGGGTTGCTCGGATTGTTGGATATGTTCTCTGGAGGTGCATTTTCCCAAGCATCAATTTTTGCTTTGGGAATTATGCCTTATATTTCAGCTTCAATTGTTATTCAGTTGTTGGGTATCGCGGTACCCTACTTCCAACGTTTACAAAAAGAAGGTGAATCAGGACGCAGGAAGATCAATCAGTTAACTCGTTATCTGACTGTTATTATCCTACTCTTCCAGGCACCAGCCTATTTAGTGAATCTTCATGCACAGTTACCTGAATCAGCTTTCGCCATTACAGGCACACTTTTCACCATTTCATCGACTATTATTTTAACAGCCGGTTCAATGTTTGTAATGTGGCTTGGTGAAAGAATCACTGATAAAGGTATTGGTAATGGAATTTCATTAATAATCATGATAGGTATTATTGCCCGACTTCCACATTCTATCGTTGCAGAATTTATTTCTCGTATCGAACAGCAAGGTGGTGGTATGGTAATGTTCTTATTGGAATTTGTTGTTTTGATCGTTGTATTTATGGGAGCTATTTTACTGGTTCAAGGAACCCGTAAAATTCCTGTACAATATGCAAAACGAATCGTAGGCAACAAACAATATGGTGGTGTTCGTCAGTACATACCTCTGAAAGTAAATGCTGCAGGAGTTATGCCAATCATTTTTGCCCAGGCAATCATGTTTATTCCTATTAGTCTTGCAGGATTCGCTCAATCTGATAGTTTGAGTGGATTTGCTTCGGCATTTGCAGATCATACAGGTTTTTGGTATAATCTCACTCAATTTAGTCTTGTTATATTATTCACGTACTTCTATACTGCAATTACAGTAAATCCTATGCAAATGGCAGAAGATATGAAGAAAAACGGTGGTTTCATTCCAGGTGTAAAACCAGGAAAGAAAACAGTTGAATTTCTTGATACCATTATGTCCAGAATAACATTACCCGGATCAGTATTCCTGGGTATTGTAACTATTCTGCCTGCATTTGCGATGATGGCTGGAATTAATACTCAGTTTGCCTATTTCTTTGGGGGAACTTCACTGTTAATTCTTGTGGGTGTAGTACTTGATACTTTGCAACAAATTGAGAGTCACTTATTGATGCGTCATTATGATGGTTTGATGAAATCAGGCCGTATCAAAGGACGTACCAGTACAAGTGGAGCAATGTACTAATAACTATTTGGGCATCTTTTGCCCAAGATAGATGATAGTTCTAAACTTGTTAAATTAAATTCAAAAATACTGTAGTAAGTCCGGTAATTCTTGTAGTTTTGCCGGATTTATTAACGGAAAATTATTTATCTTTCCGTATAGATGTTGTAATCTGATTTTAATTTTAGAAAATAAACATAAAATATTTCGATTAGTCTACATTTATGGCAAAACAGTCTTCTATACAACAAGACGGAACAATCATTGAATCATTATCAAATGCAATGTTCAGGGTTGAATTGGAAAATGGACATACCATTACGGCACATATCTCCGGAAAGATGAGGATGCATTACATCAAGATTCTACCTGGCGATAAGGTGAAAGTTGAAATGTCTCCATACGACCTGACCAAAGGAAGAATTACTTTTAGATACAAAAACTAAAAAATAAAATAATGAAAGTAAGAGCATCCATTAAAAAACGTAGCGCTGACTGCAAAATTGTTCGCAGGAAAGGCCGTTTGTACGTGATTAACAAAAAGAATCCTAAGTACAAACAACGTCAGGGATAATTAATTAACTTTGTAAAAAAATTTATTTATGGCTCGTATAAGTGGTGTTGACATCCCTAACAATAAGAGAGGCGAAATAGCATTAACCTATATTTACGGTATTGGACGCAATCTTTCCGTAACGCTTCTTGAAAAAGCCGGCGTTGACAAAAACATCAAAGTCCAGGATTGGACGGATGAACATCTGGCTGCTATTCGTGCAGCAATCAGTGGTAGCATTAAGGTAGAAGGCGAATTACGCTCTGAAACCCAAATGAATATTAAGCGATTAATGGATATCGGTTGTTACCGTGGTATTCGTCATCGTGTTGGCTTACCTCTTCGTGGACAAAGCACTAAAAATAATGCTCGTACACGTAAAGGAAAAAGAAAAACTGTTGCTAATAAGAAAAAAGCCACTAAATAATTGATATTTGAATTATGGAAAAAAAGACTGTTTATACAAAAAAACGAGTTGTTATCGTTGAGGCAATCGTACAAGCGCACATTCATTCTTCATTCAACAACATCATTGTGTCTTTGACCA
>JACMKG010000251.1 GCA_014380255.1 Prolixibacteraceae bacterium
AGCCCATGCCTGGATTTCTTCAGCTTAACTTTATTGAAAACCCGGATGTGGCGCAGACCTTTGCGGTTCTGTGTGTGATGAAACACATTCCTTTTCATTTTACAGGTCTTGAAACCCTGAAGATAAAGGAGACCAACCGTATTGCCGCCCTCCAGGATGAACTGGCCAAATTCGGCGCCCGTCTTATGGAACCGGCACAAGGGGAACTTAAATGGGACGGCACTTTCCCGTTGGAAAAACAAGCGCTCCCTGAAATAGAAACTTACCACGATCACCGTATGGCACTGGCTTTTGCTCCAGTGTGCCAAACCACCGGGAAAGTAGCTATTCTGGATCCGATGGTCATTACCAAATCCTATCCCGGATACTGGGCGGACTTGAAAAAGGTGGGGTTTGAGATTGAAGAAATTGGAAGGGTTGGAAAAGTTTGAAGGGTTTAGTTCGTTTGTTGGATGGCTAAATGGTTGTATGGCTGTTGTTCAAAGCGGAAATAGTAAATAGTCAATTGTCTAATAGTCAATTGCTTTTTCTTTTCTTCTGAAAGAATTCCTTGACCAGAGCGGAGCATTGGTTTTCAAGAATGCCTTGAATCACTTCTGTTTTGGGATGAAGGGCCGCAGGAGCAAACCTTCGGAAGCCTCTTTTCTCGTCAGAAGCGCCATAAACGATCCGGCCAATCTGTGACCAGCCCAATGCCCCGGCACACATCACACAAGGCTCGATGGTCACATAAAGCGTACATTCATTCAGATATTTTCCACCCAACAGGTTAGCAGCAGCGGTGATAGCCTGCATCTCGGCATGGGCTGTTACATCGTTGAGCGTTTCGGTAAGGTTGTGCGCCTGGGCAATGATGCGGTTTTGCGAAACCACAACAGCCCCTACCGGCACTTCGCCTTCTTTACAGGCCTGTTCAGCTTCCTGCAAGGCACGCTTCATAAAGTATTCATCTGAAAAGAAATCCATGGATAAGGTGCAAGATGGTTTGAATTGAAAAAGCAAAGGTAAAAATTTAAACCCGGATCAATTGAAAAGTATGCTCCTCAAATTACTGCCTGATCTGTTTATTCCACTTCTTCAGCAACCATTTCCTTCTTTTTTACCACTACTTTCCCTTTCCATTTGCCACTCCTGAAGTAGATCAGCAGGATCGCCAGACCAACCAGTGTACCCATAGGCTCACCCCACCATATGCCGTTTACACCGATAATATTAGATAGAATGGTAGCCGCCGGGATGCGGATAATGTACAAGGCGGTGAAAGTGGTAATCATCGGAATAAGCGTTGCCCCTGCGCCCCTTAGAAAGCCGGTAAAGGTGAACATGGTGGAGAACAGCAAATAAAAGGAAGAAACGATGAGCAGGTAATCCTGACCGATTTTAATTACGGCAGGATCGCTTGTAAAAATAGACATGATGTTCTGGCCGAAGAGGATGATCAGCAGGGAGATGAAAATACAATAGATGGTTGAAAAGATGAGCGTTGCCTTTAAACCTGTCTTGGCGCGTTGTTCCTCAAAGGCTCCAAGATTCTGGCCAACAAAGGTGGACAGGGCAGAGGAGAAGGTCATGGCCGGCAGCTTAACAAACGAGTCAACGCGCATGGCTGCCGAGTAGGCAGCTACGGCATTGGTGCCGAATCCGTTGACAATACTCATGATGGCCATCATCCCAAAAGCCACAAACGACTGCTGGAAACCTGTGGGAAGTCCTATGCGCATGCAACTTCTGAAAATAGTACGATCGAATATATACCTGCGGAAAGAGAGATTTATAATGGGGTGTTTGCGGTTTAAATAAATGGCTGCTGATACAAAAGCGCCCCCTTCAGCAATAATGGTGGCAATGGCTGCTCCTTCAATGCCCCATTTGAAAACTACGATAAAAAGAATATCCAGCACAACATTGACCAGGGTCGATATGACCATGAAATACAAGGGGGTCTTGGAGTCTCCCAATCCACGCAGGATGCTGCTAATGCCACTAAACCCGAAGAAGAAGAACATTCCCAAAAGGTAAACATTCAAATAACTGAGAGCCTGTGGCATAATTTCGGCAGGCAGACCTAGTAGAATAAATATATGCCGGCTGAAAACTATGCCAAGAATGGTTATGAGTATAGATGATCCCAGAAAGAAGATGAACAGGGTATCGATGGTACGTTTCACCTCTTCAATCTTTTTGGCACCGAAATATTGGGAGACTACCGTCGAAGCGCCCGAACCGATGCCTATTACAAGCGAAATAAGGGCAAAGATGATGGGAAAGGATGCTCCGACTGCACCCAACGCCTCCTTGCCCAGGTAGCGCCCCACAATGATGCTGTCTACCACGCTGTACAGATTCTGAAAGATGTTTCCCAGAATAAGTGGAATGGAAAAATGCAGAATCAGTTTAGCCTCTTTGCCTGCGGTAAAATCTTTCATTCAGATCGGGATATAAATACAAAACTCAGGAATTAATTGATGAAAACAAAATCCTACCTGTAGGCATAAAGCGTATTTAACCTTATTTTTGTTTCTCATTCGCACTATAGAACATGAAGAAAATACTATTTGTTTGCCTTGGAAATATCTGCCGAAGCCCCGGAGCGGAAGCTGTCTTTAAACACATGGTTGAAACTAAAGGGCTTCAGAATAAGTTTTACATCGATTCAGCCGGACTGGGTGCCTGGCATGTGGGTGAAAAGGCTGATTCGCGCATGCGGCAAACCGGCCAGAAAAGGGGATACAACCTGACCAGCATAGCCCGTGCCTTTGATGCCCACGAGGATTTCGATCAGTTTGATTTAATCATCGGCATGGACAGAGAGAATATCCGTGAACTGAAGAACAGGGCCAGGAATGAGAGGGATCGAAGCAAAATAGTCCTGATGACTGACTTTTGCCGAAACAAAAGCTACCATTCAGTGCCCGACCCTTATTTTGGTGGAGATGCCGGATTTGATCTGGTAATCGATATCCTGGAAGATGCCTGTGAAGGATTGCTCAGAAAGATTCAATCAGAGGAAAAGTAAAGAAAAGAAAAACGGGAATAAGAAAAAGAGTGTTCAGCGATCAGTAGACAGTAAACAATCTTTCCCTCCCAGGTCTGACTTTAAGGACCTTGAGGACTTTAACGACCTTAAAGTCAGACCTGATAAGGGGAACTTGAAACTTACAATTTGGAACTTAAAACTCTTTGTTGTTAGCCAATAGCGGCGTCCAGAATCTTTTCCACGTGTATTTTGGTGGTGTTAAGCAGTTCAATATCTTCCATGTCGCTGCTTTTAAGGATAAGTGGTAGTTCCGTACCTCCCAGGATAAGGCTGTCGATCTGGCCCTCCTGGTACATCCGGTTGGCAATGGTGAGTAGCCGGCTTTTGGTTTCAGGCATGAATCTTCCCCGGGCCAGCTCTTCCATGTATATTTTATGGATGAATTTACGCTCATCGGGCATTGGAGTGATAATTTCCATCCCGGCAGCTTCAAAGCCATCCTGGAAAAATTCACCTTCCATAGTCGAAAGGGTTCCGAAGAGGCCCAGTCGGCGGTAGCCTTTTGATTGGGCATAAGCAATGGTGGAATCAACAATACTTACCATCTTTGTTCTAAGGCGGCTCACAAGAGGCTGGTATACAATGTGAGGAGTATTGGAGGCCATGAAAATCACTTTAGCTCCTGCTTTTTCCAGCACAAAAATCTCTTCCGAAAGGTAATCAACCAGTTCATCCAGGTGATCGTTGGTTATCAGGTTCATCATGTGGTTCATGTTGATACTGTTGATGATCAGCGAAGGATAATCGCGCTGGCCGGTGCGTTCCTGAAAACGGGAAATGATACGTTGATAGTAGTCAATAGTCGAAGCGGGAGCAATTCCCCCGATCATCCCGATGGTTTTAAAATGTTTGAGCATAGTGAAACAGTTTATGTAGAACGTCAATTAGTTTTCCTCTTATTCACTCTCCTAAACGCTTCTGCATCCTTCTCTCCTGATCCGGACCTTTAGCCCCCTGAACGTTTAGCCTTGTAATTCTCAGCTTTAAGAATTTCAATTACTTTGTTGCAGAAATCACCCTGGATAAGGATTTCCCCATCTTTAGCTGATCCTCCGACACCACACTTGGTTTTCAGCACTTTGGCCAATGACTTCAAGTCATCGTCCGTGCCAATAAATCCGGTTATCAGTGTTACACTCTTCCCTTTTCGTTGTTTGCGGTCGAGCTGAACACGTAAGTTTTGTTGATGCGGAGGAAGTGTTTCTGCTTCACTTTCAGCATTGGTCTCGTATTGAAAATCGGGATTTGTCGAATAAATAGTTCCCAGTCGTTCTTTCCAGTCCTTAGCCATTTTTCTGAATTTGGGCGCAAAGATAGCAGTTTTTCATGCTATGTATTTTAAAAACACTGTAAAATTGAGAGATTTAGAATAAAATAGTGTTTTACTAAGGCAAAAGGCAAAAGTAAAAAGGCAAAAGTAAAAACAGAGGATCAGTTTTTCATTCCATCAACCCTGCAGTCTTTTGAAAAGAAACAAGGAAGTGAAGATAAATTTTTGTGAACTGCTTTATCTCGAATTAGCTTAAGAAAAGGGCAAACAGTTATGCCTGCCAAATCACTTCATACAGGAGTGGTCTGGCAGGCATGCATTTTTCAGCTTATAAAACTATTGTAATATTTCTTCCCGGATATTTCCGGCACAGTGATCAGGAATGGGCATGTTGAGTATTTCCAGGATGGTGGGAACCATATCCTCCCCCATGATTTTACTGCGTAT
>JACMKG010000252.1 GCA_014380255.1 Prolixibacteraceae bacterium
CCATGGGTGGCTATATGAATAAAAGCCTGTTTGTTACAGCTTTTGAACGCAACTTTGATATTTTGAATCTGGGTAATGTTATATCAGAAGCTAATTAGTTAACGCAGTAGTTAGAAGAAGCCTGCAACCTGGATAGACAAAGGTGATTCCCCAAAAAAGCGTTTGGTAAGAAATACTTTCATCAGAAGTGCTTCAAGAGAATGGAAGGATGGTTTTGCCTGAGACAGGAAGCCGGAGAGTAGCTTCAGGGTTGCCAGTGTCTGATTAACCACCGCAGCAACCCTGAAGTTCAGAATGTTATTTCAGTCGGGTATATTCAACAGATTCGTTTATATCACTATAATCCCCGTCCCCGTTTTTGTCATACTTCAGGGTCAGGATATCGCCTGAAACGTTGTATTCCAGTTTAAAATCCTGGTTCTGCTCGCTTTTGTCCATGATGACTCCAAATACCAGTGATCCTTCTTTAAAATAGGTAATATTACCTGTAGGCTCACCGGTTATAGGATCAACTGAAATCCCAATCTCTGATACATGAACATCCATGGTATTGCCACTTGCCAGGATCGTTCCCTTCAATACCAATGAATCTTCCCACTTATCAGCAGCATCTGTGGCAGGGGTCTGAATTCTATCTTCGAAAGTTCTTCCTGTAAGTGTCATAATGTCTTTATATTCTCCCGATGTCTCATCAGAAAACATATTTGCATTGGAAGTCCATTTGCCTTCATAACTCTGAATCTCATCATCATCTTCTTCATCATCATTGGTGCACGATGTACTGAATACGGCGGTAGCTACCAAAAGAACCAAGAGGGCTCTGATCCATTTATTTGTTAATTCTTTCATACATGTTCTAATTTATATTTATACTGAAGTTACCTTGTGATTATCTTTTTATCGTTGAATTAAGATAAACGTGTAACTGGCTGAAATTGTTACCTTAGTGGGATAATTTAAATAATGTTATTCATAATTATCCTTACATTTGTAGTGTTGAATCAAGATTTACTATTCATCCACACAGCAGCAATGGCCTTAACCCATACTCTTCAAGACTAACTTTCATCCTCCCATTCATCCTGCAGCAGGGCTTTTAGGCATCCATAGCGGGGAAATAAAGACATGAATAATTTCAGTCAGGCAAATCGATTACTTTAATCCTGGAAGGGTAAAAACGGATCATTCGGAAGTTTCTATTCCTACAAAGATCCTGGCGGTTCCTGGCATCTGGGTTACTCATGATAGGAATCAATACCATGGACAGGAGGCCTGAATACCGTCTCAAACAGTTATTGGGAAGAGCTTGCCGGGGAATCGTATTTTAATCCCATGCTGTTGGAATGGATCTAAGGCTTCTGTAAAGGCTTTCTTCCAGATTCTGACAGATGCCCATCCATAGCTCTTTGGGTTAGATTTGATTAATGGTATAGATTAATCGCTTTTTCTTCGATCTGGGTGAGCATATGCTGGCTGATTTGCAGGAAAGAAGCTAAATCTCTTAGCGCTATGCGTGACGCCCACTTTGAATAGTGAGTCAGGAAGTGCTCGTACTTTTCCAGGATGGTGCCTGTGCGCATCAATTCTTCTGTTTCTATTCGTTCATACATGGCTTCCTCGCTGATAAAATGAATGATGGCAGAGAATTTAGGATTGCTATCACGAAGCTTGTCCAGCTCGTTTAAGGAAATGGTTAGCAAATGACAGTTGGTAATGGCCTGTACATGGGCTGCCGAGGGCTTTCGTCTGAACCAGCCATCTAAATCTCCACAGAAATGATCTTCGGTAATAAGTTGTAGGGTAACATCCTGCCCTTCATCGTTGGTGCTGTATCTGCGTAAAAGCCCGGTAACCACGAAAGCTACCTTGGTGACCAGCATGCCAGTCCTTATAAAGAAATCTCCTTCTTTAATGCATTCATCCTGGAAGAGTGGAGTAATGCAATCAATTTCCGTTTGATCAAGAGCTGCACCTTTGTTAAAAACCTGTGCTATCAGAACAGATTTGTTAAAGTCCATGGTGTCGTTTTTTAGATAAGGTAAAGGAGATAAAAGTTCGTGAATTTATTCTTATTCTGCAATACCTTCCAAAAAATAATCACGGGACTCCTTAATGCTTTTTCCTTTTTGTTTGAAGTCTGTAAATGAGGCAGTAACAAACAGTAAAGGCCGGGATCCCCAGCCTTTACTATTCCTTTTCAATTATAAGCAGCCTGATTTAAAACAAGCCTTCAATCGATAAATATCTTTCTCCGGTGTCATAGGAGAAGGTAAGTATGCGGGAGCCTTTAGGCAGTTCGGCGATCTTTTTGGCAACAGCAGCCAGTGATGCTCCCGAGGAGATACCTACAAATAATCCTTCTTCTTTGGCAGCCCTGCGAGTATAATCAAAAGCTTCGTCCTTTGACACCTGTATGACACCATCCAGGAATTCTGTTTTGCAGTTTACCGGAATAAAACCTGCACCGATACCCTGTATCGGATGCGGACCGGGAGCGCCTCCGCTGAGAACAGGCGAAAGCTCAGGCTCTACGGCGAATGTTTTCATGTTTGGAAACTTCTCCTTAAGCACCTGGCTCACTCCGGTGATATGGCCACCGGTGCCCACCCCTGTAATCAGATAATCAAATCCTTCAGGAAAGTCTTCCAGGATCTCGCGTGCCGTTTTATCCCTGTGTACCTTAATGTTAGATTCGTTGTCGAACTGGGAAGGGATCCATGAAAGGGGAGTGGATGCTGCCAGTTCCTGGGCCTTGGCAATAGCGCCTTTCATGCCCAGCTCACGGGGGGTAAGTACCAGCTCGGCGCCATAGGCGGTAAGGATACGGCGGCGTTCAATACTCATGGATTCAGGCATCACCAGGATCAGTTTATACTTCTTAACTGCAGAAACTATTGCCAGTCCAATACCTGTATTCCCGGAGGTAGGCTCAATCATTATACTTCCAGGCTTCAGGATTCCTTGTGCTTCGGCATCTTCCACCATCGACAAGGCAATACGATCTTTAATACTACCACCCGGGTTGCTCTTTTCAAGCTTTACATACACTTCGTATTCAGCAGGAAACAGGTTGTTTACGCGAACCAGTGGACTGTTGCCAATGGTTTCAAGGATGTTGTTTACTTTCATGTGATTTTTATTTGAATTAAATTTTAGTATGTCCTCATTTAAATTAGTTCCAGGTTTAAAGTTCAAAGTTCCAAGGAACTGAAGGATTGATGGACTGAACTCTGGCAATCTGACACTGTGACTGATCACTGGTCATTTTTCCAAGCTTCTGTGTTTTTGCCTTTTTACTTTTGTCTTTACTTCTTTATAGTATTATGGTTAGGCTTTAAAACAAAAAAAGCCTCCCGGTGTTCGGAAGGCTTCGATATATTTATGTTTTTTTATTGATCTACATATTGTTCGAATGCATACCTTCCCCTGTCTGTTTATAACAGCAACACATGCACAGGTATGAGAAGTTTGTATTCATTCGTTTCTTTGTTTGATACAATTATAAGAAAAAATATTTATAGATACTACTAAATGAACTGTTTTTTTAGTTTTTATAGAACAACCATTTAACAATTTCTTTAAGATTGACTTTCTTGCCATACATCAGTATGCCGGTCCGATAGATCTTGGAGGCCATCCAGATACATCCTAAGATGGTGGCTACCAGTATGCCCATCGACAGGATGATCTCCCACGCCGGAACTCCAAAGGGAATGCGTACCATCATGGTTACCGGTGAGGTAAAAGGGATCATGGATACCCAGAAGGCTAAAGGCCCTTCCGGATTCTTTACCACGGGAAAGAGCATGATAATTGAAAAGATCAGCGGAATGGTGACGGGAAACATCATCTGCTGTGCATCTTCATCGCTGTCGACAGCGGCACCAATGGCACCCATCAGTGAAGCATACAGAAGAAATCCGCCGATGAAATAGAAAAACAATCCAAACACGATCAGTGGAATATTCAGGTTCCCTGCCATGTCCAGTATTTCCATGAACATATTATCTTGTCCGGAACTCATCGCGTTGGTTTGTCCCATTGCCTGACCTCCGCTCATGATATCCTGTGTCTGCATAGAAGCGGCAGCGGCATCAGGACCCAGGAAGGCAGAAAGCCCGGTAGTAATGGCTGCACCGAGGATAAACCAAAGGGCAATCTGCGTAAGTCCAACCAATCCAATGCCTACGATCTTTCCAAAGAGGAGGTGGAAGGGTTTCACCGATGAGATGATAACTTCCACGATACGGCTTGATTTCTCTTCCATAACTCCTTTCATGACCATCGTGCCGTACATGAAAACAAACATGTAGATCATAAAGCCTCCCGCGTAGCCGATGGCCATCGCTATTTCTGTAGAGCTTTTTACGGCTTCTCCTTTTTCACCCACCTTGATGGTGCTGAGTGTTATATTGGTTTTGGTGGCAGCAAGTTTACTTTCCAGGTCAGGCATTCCCGTTTGATCGATGACTACCTGTCTCTTCTCTCCTTCGATGAGCGATTCGATACGGCTTGAAAGCATGTTCTTGATATCAAAAGTAACCTGTTTGTCGGATATCAGCTGTGCCTGGTTGGTGGTAAGAATGTTGGGCGGAATAAACAACAGGGCATAATATTCGCCTGCCCTGAAATTTTTGTTTAACTCCTTGTATTGCTCTTCAGGGATGTAACGGAACTTCGTATAAGTTTGGTCTTCCAGTTTGTTAAGGATCAGGCCCGTAGGATCGTAAACAGCGATGGTCCTCAGCTCAGTATCATCCATAGAGGCCAGGTAGGCCGGCAGGATGGTAAGGGCTGCCATCAGAAGAGGGACCAGCAAAGTCATGATGATAAACGATTTCTTTTTTACCCTGGTCAGGTATTCGCGTTTAAGTATTAACAGTGATTTATTCATGGCTTACAACTTGTTTGCACGGTTTGATTTTTCTACTACATGGATGAACACTTCATTCATGCTGGGAATAAGTTCTTTGAAGGAAACAATCTCAAACTGATTCATCAGCAGCCTTAACAGTTCATTGTTCGATTGCCCGGCTTTGAGTTGAATTTTCATCTGGTTCATGTAAGCCGTTTGCTCCTGTTCCAATATATTGAAATGCTGTTCCAGTCCATGGCGCATATCAGGGCTCTGGCCTCTGTAAACCACTTCAAAGGTGTTGGTCTTGAATTGTTCTTTTACCGCGTCAATCTGGCCATCCAGTATCTTTTTCGACTGGTTGATAAGGGCAATATGGTCGCAAATCTCTTCAACCGACGACATGTTGTGTGTCGAGAAGATGATGGTCGTTCCCTGCTTCTTTAATTCTAGGATTTCATTCTTGATCAGGTTGGTATTGATAGGGTCGAAGCCTGTGAAAGGCTCATCGAAGATCAGAAGCTTGGGTCGGTGGATTACGGTGGTGATAAACTGCACCTTCTGGGCCATCCCTTTCGAGAGTTCTTCCACTTTTTTGCTCCACCATGCTTGTATCTCGAACTTCTCGAACCAGTATTTAAGGTTCTTCAACGCATCCTTCTTCGACATTCCTTTCAGCTGAGCCAGGTAAACGGCCTGTTCACCCACTTTCATCTTCTTGTACAAACCACGTTCTTCGGGCAGGTATCCAATGTGGTAGATATCCTCTGACCTAAGCGCTCTTCCCTGAAAAAACAGTTCACCACTGTCGGGAGCTGTAATCTGGTTGATGATCCTGATAAGAGTGGTCTTACCTGCTCCGTTAGGCCCGAGCAACCCAAATACAGAAGCTTCTTTCACCGATATGCTGACACCACTCAATGCCACATGCCCAGCATATTCCTTAACAACATTATTAGCCTGAAATAAATCCATAATATATAATTGAAAACTTATGTATAGGTTCGCTAAATGACCAAAACATTACAATTCATGCAATATATTCAGATATGGAAGCAGCAGGATATTTTATTCGGGAGCTATAAAGATACTGAAATGCACACTTCCATATCTGCGTAAGTCCTTAAAATAAGGATGTGAAGAATAATCAAACTGACCCGAATGCTCCAGGATGAACGTTGCCCCGGGTTTTAATAAATTGTTTTTAAAGATAAGGTCAGCAACCTCTGCAAATTTAGGATGGTCGTAGGGTGGATCAGCAAATATAAGGTCGAACTGTTCCTTGATGCGCGCTGCAAAAACAAAGGCATTGGATTTAACCACCCGTACATGTTTCTCACCAAGCTTTACCAGCACTTCTTTAATGAACTGGATATGGTCTGCATTGATCTCAACGGCCGTGATATCAGTACATCCGTGCGAGGCTAGTTCATAGCTGATGCTCCCTGTACCGGCAAACAGGTCGAGTGCCTTTATCTCTTCAAAATCGATTGAATTCTGCAGAATATTAAACAGGCTTTCCTTGGCCATATCGGTGGTGGGCCTTGCCTTGAATGTTTTGCCGGGGGTGAATACCCTGCCTTTGTATTTTCCGCCGACTATACGCATGAATAGGTGTTTAAAAGACTTACGAACTGGTGTTTTTGAACCTTGTCAAAGGTGTTGCTGTAGTGGAACCCCGCAGGGGGTTTCATGAAATAAACATTGCTGACAAACTTTTTCAATTGACGGATATAAGTTGAATCATCAGCTACATAACCTCCAATTAATATTTCGTCGCTTTCGGGATCAATATGCAAGGTTTGGCAGATATTTAAAGCATAATACAAGAAGTCTGTTTCATTTTTGAAATAGAAACTGTTGTATAACTCCATCTGCATACCTTTGAGAACGATCATCCTGATATATTGTTTTTCAAAATTAATCAGCAAGGTATTTTTCTTTTCATTGCGCTGCTCCACCGCAGAAGCAAGCAATGGAACGGACTTATGCCTGAAGCTGAATTCGGTAAACTTACTATTCAGCAAAGTCAGCATCTCTTTGGGATAACTGAAAATAAGCTGCTGGTTGAAGCCCGCAAGCCCGTTTACCCCTACATCCTCGTTTTTACCGATGTCGTTGGTCAAAGAGGCAATCTTAATAAACAAATCGCTTTCAGGAAAAGACTTTGGAAGCAACGTTGCTTTATTGGTTGAATAGGTAACCGATACCGACTGATAGGTCGCATTGAGTTTCTCCTGCGAATCGAAGATCATTTCCATCTTTTTAGGCAGGAATTGTGGCTTGCCCACAACAAAGGGGATATGCTGTAAAACGAGATACTTCTTGCGTATGATATCCAGAATACAAAAAGAAAATCCATCCAGGCCAACCTGGATGGATAGATGATATTCTGGTGTATTATTCAGATCGAA
>JACMKG010000253.1 GCA_014380255.1 Prolixibacteraceae bacterium
ACCTGCGAAGTAAAGCCGCTGGGAGATGGACTAATAAACTCTACCTGGCTTATACGCGAACCTTCGACAGGCAAAGATTTCGTTTTTCAAAAGATCAATCACAACGTATTTAAACAACCTGAAGCAATCACTTCCAACATACGGCTGATCGATGACTACCTGGCTGCAAGATACCCTGAATATTTGTTCACCTCTCCGGTTAAAGCCACCAATGAAAGTGACATGATCAAAAGTGAAGAAGGCGACTATTATCGTCTTTTTGCCTATGTGCAGGGTTCTTACACACACAATGAACTGAAGAAGCCTGTGCAGGCTTACGAGGCTGCACGGCAATTCGGCAAGTTCACTAACCTGCTGTCAGAAATAGAAATATCGCAGTTAAAGAATACTATCCCTGACTTTCACAACCTTGCCTTACGGTTTGCCCAGTTTACCGACAGCTTAAAGAATGCGGAGCCTTCAAAATATGAAAAGGCAAAGGAAGCCATTGTTTTTCTGGTGGAAAACAGAAACATCGTAGATGAATACAAGAAAATTATCCGTTCTGAGAACTTTAAATTAAGGGTTACCCACCACGATACGAAAATCAGTAATGTGCTGTTCGACAAAGATGACAACGGATTGTGTGTGATAGATCTGGATACGATTATGCCGGGCTATTTCATCAGCGACATGGGAGATATGATGCGCACCTACCTATCGCCCGTAAGTGAAGAAGAAAAGGACTTCAGCAAAATAGAGGTAAGAATTGAATTCTTCCATGCCATTGTAAAAGGGTACCTCCATGAAATGAAAAATGAACTCTCGAAAGATGAAAAGCAGGCAATCATTTATTCAGGTAAATCTATGATCTACATGCAGGCGTTGCGATTCATAACCGACTATCTGAATAATGACATCTATTACGGATCAAGGTATGAAGGACACAACCTGGTTCGCGGACTTAACCAGGTTGTGCTCCTTGAAAAATATATGAATCTTGAACCTCAGCTCAAAGAAGTGGTTTCAAGAGAAATATACGGATAATCCCATACTGCCAAATGAAAAAGCAATTTCAAAAGATGGGTTCAACGACGGATATTGTTGGTTCTCCCCTGCCGGGAAGGATAAGCTCCATAGACTTTTACAGGGGATTAACCATGTTTTTGTTGGCCGGGGAAAGCACTCATATTTTTTCTTACTTCCTGGATGTCGACCATTCGTTTATTCATTTCCTGGCACAGCAATTTCATCATCATGATTGGCATGGGTTGCGCTTCTGGGATCTGATACAGCCTTTTTTCATGTTCATAGTCGGGGTAAGCATTCCTTTCGCCGTTGCCAACCGCCTGAAAAAAGGCCATTCTGAACGATTGATAACCCTCCATGCCATTAAACGATCATTTATACTGCTGTTTCTTGGGTGGGCTGTTTATTGCATTATTGCAGGCAAAATAGTCTGGCAGTTTCAGAATGTGTTAGCTCAGCTATCGGTAACCTACCTGATAGCCTTTCTTATCAGGAATAAAAGCTATTTATTCCAAATCATCTTCACCCTGCTAATTTTGTTGATCATTGATCTGGCCTATCGCTTCTTCCCTGTCGAAGGATTTAATCAACCGTGGGTTAATTACGAAAACCTGGGAGCATGGGTCAACAATAAGATTGAAGGAGTTGACAAGGCCAGTGAATGGGCCTCTCTAAATGCGATAGCCACCACTGCTCATACTGTATGGGGTGTTTTGTGCGGGAAGCTGCTGATGAGCAATTCACCTGTTAAGAAGAAAATTCAAACCTTGCTCATAGGGGGTGCCGTGGCACTGGCCATTGGCTATTCACTGGATTTATTAAACATCACTCCAATCATCAAAAAGATAGCCACTTCCTCCTTTGTGCTTGTAAGCGGAGGATGGGCCATTCTGACACTCTGTTTATTCTACTGGCTGGTTGATGTCCGTAAATCATTTGCCACCGGTGAGAACATGTTCAAGATCGTAGGGATGAACTCAATCTTTATTTACTTGCTTTTTGAAATTGGGGGAAGCGGCTTCCTGCGAAGATTCTTTGTTCCATTTACCGAAGCTCTGTTCGCATGGACCGGAGACTTGACAGTCAAAATAGTTACCAGCATGGCCGTATGGGCAACTCTTTGGTATATATGCTACTGGCTTTATAAGAAAAGAATATTCATTAAGATATGATAATATCGGCTTCTGGCTGCTAGCTATTAGCCACTGGCAAGAATTGCTTCATTCAATCGAAGCAATTCTTGCCTTTTTACTTTTGCCTTTTACCTTTTTACTTTTTACTTTTATTTATACTCCTTCCGATATAACGGCAATGAAGTTTCCCGGGCAATAAATTCAGCAAGCCTATCCCCTTCTTCACTGAAAGGCCAGACGAAAAGGCATTTCAACGGATGGTCCTTACGGATGCTTTCCACCGCTTTTAAGGTCAACCGATGCGCTATCCCCTTTTGGCGATATTCTTCCAGCACCAGGGCCGCACATAGGTATAAAGCCTCATAAGCGGCCTTTAAGGGCGTGAGATCAAACAACTCCTTTTCTGAAATTTCATTCTTCAAAAAGCGGTTCATCAGATCAAGAGTGGTAGGAATAACCAGCACCCATGCCACAGGGCCGTTTCCATCATCTTCATCTGCTACTGTGGCAGGATGCATACGCTTTAACCGCATTAAAACCTTCTCATCCACATCCAGCTGAGTGGGATCATTTTTGACAGCAAACACTTTATCTGCCAATTGTATCAATCGTTCAAAATTACTTAAGGCCATACATATAAAATTTGATGCCACACCCATCATTGCTGATGAAAAACCAATTGCAAGATAAAATGTTTTAATTGACAATTAGACGATTTACTATTTTAGCTCTTCTCAACATTCACCCAACCAATAACCTTTTTCTCTTCTACTTTCATGTATGTATATTTGAAACACATAGGCACATAGTTAAATATTCTATGTACTCTATGTGCCTATGTGTGTACTTTTCATTTAGTTGTTTATAAT
>JACMKG010000254.1 GCA_014380255.1 Prolixibacteraceae bacterium
GAAACCATTGAATTCTCTCAAAAGTCGCTGGTAGGCTTTCAGGTTGAAAATGCCTTCGGGTTTTCGGATCTCCAGATTGCCATACGGACCAAACGTGGACTTGCAGAGTATCCTTCCATCAGTCTCTCGGCTATGAGCAAGGCTGAAATCGAGCAAATCAAATCCGCCTTAACCGAGATCATGGGTAAAAGCGGAATCCGCTACCAAAAGGAAAGCAAGTAATATTACCGAATAAAACGAGTTATTCCAACTGCTCCTGAAGTTTTCTATGTTAAAATTGCTTATCTTTTACTCGCTTTATATGAAAGCTTTTTTTTACCATGGAGAATTCAGATCATCTGGCCTATAAGATAGCTCTTTCACTGATTCCGGGAATTGGGAATGTAACGGCACGCAACCTGATTGCCTATATCGGAAGTGTGGAAGGAGTATTTCGTGAGAAGGAGAAAAACCTGGTCAAGATACCGGGAGTGGGCGAGGTGAATGCCAAACGGGTCATCACTCAAAATGTACTTCAACGGGCACAAAAAGAAGTAGAATTTATCCGGAGAAACAAGATCAAGACCTTCTTTTATTTGGATGAAGATTACCCCACCCGGCTTAAAAACTGCAGTGATGCTCCCATTATTTTGTATTTTAAAGGAAATGCCAATTTAAATGAGCACAAGATTATTTCTGTTGTAGGAACCCGTAACGCGACCCAATACGGCAAAGAGCTGTGTGATGAGCTGATTCAACAGTTTGCCCAGAAGAATTATCCGATAGTAGTGGTTTCAGGTCTTGCCTATGGCATTGATGTGCAGATACATAAGGCCTGCCTGAAATATGATATTCCAACAGTCGGGGTATTTGCCCACGGGCTCGATAACATCTACCCCGCCCTTCATGCTCCGGTAGCTTCTAAAATGATGGAAAAAGGGGGCCTTTTAAGTGATTTTGCCAGCGAAACACAAATCGACAGGCAGAACTTCCTTCGCCGTAACCGCATCATTGCAGGGCTTGCAGATGCCACGATTGTGGTTGAATCTGCGGAAAAAGGAGGTGCTCTGGTAACGGCCGATATTGCCAACTCCTACGACCGGGATGTGTTTGCCTTTCCGGGAAGAAGTACCGACCCTTACTCCAAAGGATGCAACAATTTAATCAAAACAAACAAGGCTGTATTGGTTGAAAGCCAGGCAGACATTGAAAAGGCCATGAACTGGGATACCAACCCTTCAAGCACCAAGGTCATTCAAATGAACCTGTTTGTGGATTTAAATACTGATGAGCAAAAATTGGTAGACTTACTGAAGGCAGGTGATCGCTTTGTGGATGAAATAACTGCTGAAAGCCAGCTGCCCATGAGCCGCGTATCGTCCTTACTGCTGGGCCTTGAATTCAAAGGAATGGTTACCAGCCTGCCGGGCAAGATGTACCGGCTGAAGTAAGACTCACACTTCCCAATTTGGTAAGTCTAATAAATAATAGTATCTTCGCACTATGAGAATAATTGCATTTAAGACATTACGCAACTTCTGGGAGAAACATGAATATGCTGATTCAGAAACCTCACTAAGATCTTGGTATCACGATGCAAAAAACTCAACATGGAAGAATTCAAATGAATTGAAACTTCAATACAGAAATGCAAGTGTTGTTGGCGACGGAAGAGTTGTCTTTAATATTAATGGAAATACCTATCGACTTGTGGTCTCTATAGATTATGAATTTCAGGTCATATTTATTCGATTTATTGGAACTCACAAGCAGTATGATTCAATTGATGCTAAAACTATTTGATTATGGAAATAAAACCTATAAAGACAGAGCAAGATTACAATGAGTCCCTTAAAAGAATTGAGGAACTATGGGGTGCGAAACGCGATACTCCTCAAGGAGATGAATTAGATTTATTATGCACATTGGTAGAATCTTACGAAATGAATCATTATCCTATTGCTCCCCCTGACCCTGTCGATGCTATCCTATTTCGAATGGAGCAAATGGAAATGACTAAAACAGATTTGGCAAAATATCTAGGGAGTCAAAGCAGAGTTAGCGAAGTGTTGGGAAGAAAACGACAATTAACTCTTAAAATGGTCAAATCGTTATATAAGGGTCTAAAAATACCGGCAGAAATATTACTAGCATAACAACGATTTAAGCACTCTTTCGTTTATAAATCAATTGTTTTTCACGGTCAATTATTTTCCTAAGGATTGGGTTCCGAATGGCTTGATTCTCTACCAGATCAACTGATCTTCCAAAAAGGGCTTCCAATTGCTCTTTAAAATCCATGTAATTATCAAAATACTCTAATAAATCCACTTCATTGAACTGTACCAAAAAATCAATGTCACTCGACTCGTTGAATTGATTGGTCAGAACAGAACCGAAAAGATACAACTCCCCAACCTTATGATTGAGGCAAAGTTCTCTTAGTTTATCTGTATTTCGTTCAACTAATTCCATACTACAAATCTAATTAAAATTAAAGATACTTTATTCACTTTTCCAACCTTTTAGGAATTCGGAAATAAGCACGTATCTTTGCCCCATGTCAACATTCGAAGATTTAAAAATAAGCAAATCGGTTTTAAAGGCCATTGAAGAGTTAGGATTTACAGAACCTACCCCTATACAGTCAAAAGCCATTCCCATGATTCGCTCAGGAGTGGATGTGCTGGGTATTGCACAAACGGGAACGGGCAAAACAGCAGCCTACCTGATTCCCCTGATCATGAAACTGGTTAAAGCCGAAGGCAACGACCCTAGGGCCGTGGTACTGGTACCTACCCGTGAACTGGCTATCCAGGTGGGTGAAGACCTGGAAGACCTTGCCAAATTTACCAATCTTCGCCGGGTGACCGTTTATGGCGGTGTGGGCTGGACCAAACATGCCGAACTAATTAAGCCCGGGGTGGACATCATCGTAGCTACGCCCGGCCGCCTGTGGGATTTATACCGGGCCGAAGCCGTCTCCTTTAAAAAGATCAAGACCCTGGTTATTGATGAAGCCGACCGTATGCTTGACATGGGATTCATGCCCCAGATACGTAATTTCCTGGAAGTGCTCCCCTTAAAAAGGCAGAACCTTTTGTTCTCCGCCACTTTCAACGAAAAGGTAGAGGAAATGAGCCATGAGTTTTTGGATTTCCCCGAGCGTGTAGAGGTGGCCCCTTCAGCCACTCCTGCCAACCTGATCGATCAATTCTATTACAAAGTACCCAATTTTCAGACCAAGCTAAACCTGATCAATTACCTTTTGCGTGATGAAGAGACCTTTTCGCGCGTAATTGTTTTTGTAGGAACCAAGGAGAACGCCGAACAGGTATTCAAGATCATCAAAAGGCGCTCGGAAGGCGAAAAACGCATCATGCATTCCAACAAGGGCCAAAGCACCCGCCTGAATGCCATCAACGCTTTTAAAAGCGGGATTGTGCGCATATTAATTACCACCGATATTTCATCACGAGGGATCGATGTGGATATGATAAGCCATGTCATTAATTTTGATCTTCCTTCCAATCACGAGGACTACGTGCACCGAATCGGGAGAACCGCCCGTGCCAACAACATAGGCACAGCCATTACCCTTGTCAACCCGGCAGAAGAGCACAACCTACACAAGATTGAAGAATTGATCCGGATGCAGATTTCCGAACTCGAACTCCCGGCCGACCTTGAACAGGTAGCCACTAAAAAGGAAGAGTCGATTGGTCAGTTGCGTGAAATCGACCGCCAGAAAAGAATAGCCGATCCAACTTTTAAAGGCGCTTTTCACGAAAAGAAAAAGATTTTCGGTATTACTGGTAAAAAAGAAAAGCGGAATCTTCCAAAGGACAAGGCCAAACAAAGCCAGTTCAGGAAAAGAAAGTAAATACTTTTTAAAAATCTGTTGCCGACATAGGTTAGAACCATTCTTGAATGCTAGCCTTCAGCCTTTCTCATCCTTACCTAGTCACTGTCAGGGTAATCCTTCGTTGGGCCTGACTATTTACTTCCGGAAAGGCTTCATTGATTTTTGAATAACCCAAACCCTGTAGCTTGAAAAAAGCTATCCGTGGAGCTTATATCCATCCCTGGGATCACTTAACTCCCACGCTACTTATCTGTTTGAGAAATCGGATTTATAAATTAATCCCAGACCGCTTTCGGTTAATTGCCAATAAATAGGTTTGCCCGTCAAACAGGGAGAAAGTATTTGACCAGTTAGGAATACGAAGATTGAACTAATCCACTTCTGCAAAAAGTATCACTTTCAGAAGCTGTATCCAAGGCTATTCTTCACCCTATTGCTCCCTATTTTCTGATACCCTTCTGATACTCATCTGATACCTTTCTGTAATGTAGGGTTACAGAAAGGTATCAGAAAGGTATCAGAAGGGTATCAGATGATGGGACCCTGCCAGGGTTCGGCAAAGAATAGAATTCCTTCCTTTTAAAACAATTGCAAGAGATCATTTACTGGATTTATGAGCGACTGCAGATAAATTCAACGCCTAAAAACCCTTCAAAATCAAAGTACGTTATCACTTATTTTCCATTCATTGCCCAGTATATTAAAGACTTGGATATTTATTACCTTCCCTGGAATCAATTTTGGAAAGGATGCACAGGAGGTGCCATTCCATGGACCTTTTGGATTGATCCATTTCTTATCTCCACATTCATTCTTATCCGATCTTCCCTTTAAGCTGAATGGTTAAACTATTAAGGGAATCGTTTGCATACAGAGGCTATGTGAAAGGATGGCTTATAAATATGTAAAATTTACTTAAAAATATTTAATAATACAAATATTATTAAGTAATCTGGGTTACCTTTTATATGTTTACAGGATAAATGGAATAGAGCTGTTTTATCCAATTTCAACGGATTGTATTTTAGGAATAATACAAATTATATAAATGAGGAAAAGAGAAAAAGAAACTTCTCTATAAAAGAAACCGGTTTTAATTAAAATCTGCTATATAATAAATCAATTATTATGAAAAAAGTACTTACCATCCTTGTTTTTACATGCCTTACCCTGTTGGGTTATTCTCAATCTGCTACCGAATTCGGGTTAACCACCGAAGGCTCATGGTTTATGCCATCTGAAACCATTTCGTCATTCCGGGATTATCAAAAAGATGGTTTTGGTACAGGTATCGGTGTATATGCTTCCCGAAACATATTTTGGCGATTTTCTGCCGAAATAGGGTTAGGATATCGGTATAAACAAATGAAGCAACATTACGATATATATACAGGAGACGGCGGTGGTTATGGTTCTGGTTATTATGGATATGGATATGGATATCCTGGTGATCTAAACCATACGGAAGGCTGGGACAAACTTCCAATGCATTACATCGTTGTGCCTGTTCATTTACAACTGTTGCTTACCAAAAGCTTTTTTATTTCGGGAGGTATTGAATCAGGTTGGTTATTGAATTACGACTACGTGAAGGAAAAGCCTGAGGTTAACTGGACGGCCGGATTTGGTAGCCAGAAGCATAAATTAAAATGGTCAGTCAACTACATCAAGGGTTTCAAAGATCAGGGCTTTGGAAACAGAACCCTGGAAGCTGATGGCCATTATAAAAGATCCATTAACCGCAGTGAAATGTTCCAGTTAAGCCTTTCCTATCCCATCTGGCAA